>WRBN01000024.1 GCA_009784515.1 Spirochaetaceae bacterium
TAAGTTAATAAAGGATAAACTTAACGGCTTTTTAATGAGCGGTAACGAAACTTTTCCTGAAGGTAATCCTCCCGGTGGTGATAGGCCTGCAACAGGTAATGAAATTCCTGAGCAACCTAATCCGCCGCAGCCGCCCATACGTATAGCTATTTCCAGCGGGCATAGCCATAGGCTTTGGGGATCTGAGAATCGCGCTACAGGTATGTTTGAATACTTAGAAAATGTTAAGGTGGTGGATAGAGTGCATGAGCTATTGGAAGAGCAGGGTGTGATAGCACATAAGTTTCATGATGAAGTTAGTAGTAGCAGAGCAGCTAATGATACACGTATTACTAACTGGCATAATAGTATTGAGCGCAGCCTTGACGTAAGCATACATTTTAATTCTTTTGATGTTACTAATAACTCAATAGCTGAACCTAGTGTAAATGAGCGCACACAGAATGTTATACGCGCCCCAGTAGGGCCAGAAGTGCTTTATAGAACAGGAGATACCGAAACTTCTAGAATAGCTCAAGCTATTACTAATGCTTTGTACGCTACTATGTACAACGACCCTACTATAATAGCAAGACGAGTAATAGTCCCTCGAAATGATTTACCTTTTTTAAATGATTGTAATGAAAACCCTATTCTTATAGAGGTGTGCTTTGTTAATAGCCGTACCGATGTGATTATTTACCATAGAAAATTTGAAGAAATTTGTCAGGCCATAGCTACTAGTTTAATAGAGGCGGCCATAAGCTTGCGGGTAAATTAAAAAGATAATTCATAAGCCCTATCGTTAAGATAGGGCTTATATTTAATGGCCATCGCGTAACCTTATTCCTTTGCTTGGATGATAACCTATAATATTCTGTGCCGATAACAATGGCCCAGTAGTAATTTCTGCCAAATGAGGGTTATTTCTAATATCAAGCTGAGATATTCCGGTACGAGACACACTCAACCATTCTAAATTAATATTATAGCTAATATCTAAGCTAGATATATGAGTACGGTCAAGACTAAGCCAAGTTAAATTAGTAAGGTTACTTATATCTAAGTCAACCAAAGGATTATTAAGTCCTAAATTAAGATAAGTTAATTTAGTATTATTACTTACATCTAATCTAGTTAACTGGTTGTCAACTAGATTAAGAATAGTTAAGTTAGTAAGATTACTTATATCTATATCAGTTAAGTCATTAAATATTACATTAAGAACAGTTAAATTGATAAGGTTGTTTATATCTATAGTAGTTAACAAATTAAAACTCAAATCAAGGTGAGTTAAATTAATAAGGTTACTTATGCTTATAGTTGTTAATTGGCCACCAGTAAGCTCAAGCCAAGTTAAACCAATTAAGTACTCAATGCCCTTTGCATTACTAACTCCATAACTACTACCTTTGCCTCCACCATCAGCACTAAGCGCTTCAATCCCCGCTAGTGCATCACTCAACCTCTGCCCCACTAAACCGGCATTAGGCCCTAAATGCTCCGCCACCACTCTTCTCAAATTTTCATCAGGGAACAAACTGGCCAGCGTAGCGTTAGCCGCTACCGGTAAGCCTTGCCCCTGTGCGTTTATGGCTATTAGTAATAAAGCTATAGTTAATATTTTTTTCATAGTTTTAGTTTAACATAGCTTGGGGTTAAAGTAAAGCTAAAATATTAAAGTTTGGCCTGTGGGCGTAATTTTGCGTTAAATATTTAGTGCCTATAGATGGATAGTTACCTAATATTAACTACCCATCTATAGTACCAATGGCAGCTAGGCAGCAATTTTACCCTGCCAAAAAATTAAAGTGAAGAATTAGCCTTTGGTAAAGTTACCCTTGTCAAAGTTGCTTATTTAGGATAAAATAACGATTATCTTATTAATAGGAGATTGTTATGAGCAGTGCAATAGAACACATACACGCTCGCGAAATACTCGATTCGCGCGGTAACCCTACCATCGAGGTAGAGGTTTATTTAGAAGATGGTACTACAGGAACCGCCGCCGTACCCAGCGGAGCCTCAACCGGCTCACGCGAGGCTATCGAACTACGCGATGGCGATAAAAAACGTTATTTAGGTAAAGGCGTATTAAAAGCCGTGCATAATGTCAACGAAACCATTGCCGGCGAACTAGAAGGTTTTGATGCCTTAAGGCAAGTAGACATAGACCGCACCATGCTTAAACTTGACGGTACCGAAAATAAAAGTAATTTAGGCGCTAACGCCATTTTAGGCGTAAGTATGGCCGCCGCCGATGCCGCCGCTAACTTTTTAGGTTTACCGCTTTACCGCTACTTAGGCAATGCCCACGCCAGTACTTTACCGGTGCCGATGGCTAACGTTATTAATGGTGGGGCCCACGCCGATAACAGCATAGATTTTCAAGAGTTTATGATTATGCCCGTTGGCGCCCCTAACTTCCGCGAAGGCCTGCGCATGATGGCCGAAGTTTTTCATACCCTACGCGGCTTATTGCACGATAACGGTTATGCCACCGGTGTAGGCGATGAAGGTGGTTTTGCCCCTAACTTTAAAAGCAACGAAGAAGCCCCCGAGTTTATTTTGCGCGCTATCGAAAAAGCCGGCTACAAAGCAGGCCCGGACGGCGATTTTATGTTAGCCCTAGACCCTGCCGCCAGCGAATTTTACGATGCCGACAAAAAGCTTTACATCTTTAAAAAGAGCACCAAAGACGAACTGACCAGCGACCAAATGGTAGCTTACTGGGCCGATTGGGTTAAAAAATACCCAATTATCTCGATTGAAGATGGTCTTGGTGAAGGCGACTGGGAAGGCTGGCAAAAAATGACCGCTTTGCTTGGCCACCAAATTCAGATTGTCGGCGATGACCTGTTTGTAACCAACAGTAAAATTTTACAAAAAGGTATCGATACCAAAACGGCTAACGGTATTTTAGTTAAGGTAAACCAAATTGGTACCGTAACCGAAACCATCGAGGCGGTAGATTTGGCCAAACGCCACAACTACACCGCCGTTATTTCGCACCGCAGCGGCGAAACCGAAAACACCTTTATTGCCGACCTTGCCGTAGCCCTAGAAGCCGGCCAAATTAAAACCGGCTCTATCAGCCGCAGCGACAGAATAGCTAAATACAACCGCTTATTGCGTATTGAAGAAGAGCTTAACCTATGGGGTGATGACATTGCCACTTATCCCGGCCGTAAAGCATTTTATAGCATTAAAAAATAACTATTCCGTTAGTTGTAAATATTTTTTTAATAATTATAGGCTTTGGTGCAAATTAAAAAATAAGCCCTCCGTTAGGAGGGCTTTTATCGATTAAAACTATTTAATTATCTTCGTAGTCGCCGGCCATATCGTCATCTATTAAAATGGGAGGCTCTTCTTCCTCTACATATTCTTCATCTATGAGGTCGGCTAAACCGGCCATATCATCTTCATCAAACGACACATGGGCAAAGTTTTCGCCGCCTTCTTCAAAGTAAATAACCCGGCTGCAATAAGGGCAAAAATAAATTTGATCGGCCACTCTTACGCTATTAAGAAATTGGGCCGGCAGCATCATATAACAACCCTGACAAACACCGCTTTTTACCGCCACTATGCCAATACCGGCTTTATTGCGCACAATAGTTTCAAATTTATAAAGTAAATCGCTGCTTAAACTAGGTACAATTACTTGCTCTTCTTTACTAAGCTCGGCTAACCTAAGCTGTTCTTGGCCGCTTTCTTCGTTAATGCGCCGGGTATCTTCTTGCTGCTGGGTTTCTGTTTCGGTAATAAGCTGCTCATCGGCCTCTAAGTTTTTTTGTATTTCGTTTAATTCCAGCTGAAGCTTATGGCTTTCTTTACGCAGCTCTTCTTCTTTAAGGCCGGCATCGTTAATTTCTTTTTCTAGTAATTCAAACTCGCGCTGGGTTTTAATAGAAGCCATTTGCTGCTCAAACTTTACCTTTTCGTCTTGTAAAGTGCTAAGCTCTATACGTAAAGCGGTAAGTTTTTTTTCTATAACTTGGGCGCTTTCGGCCTTTTCATCACGCATTTTACCTACGCGGCTTAATAGCTCTTTTTTTAGGTTAAGCTGTTTGGGTAGCTCTACTAAACGTTTTTCGATGGTATACTTTTCAAAAAGTACGGTTTGTAGTTTGCGTAATTTATCAAAGGTTTCTTGCATTTATTTAATCCTGTTTAATTCAAAATTACTTTAACTATAGCATTAGTTAATAGCCTTTGTCTAGTAATATTTAAAGGTGATAGCTATTTTAAAGCATCTCTTTCATTAATATAATCAGCTGTATTCATTTAGTTCTTACTTTTTAATTAAAAACTAATTTACCGTGTTGCTAAATTCTCTTACCTTAGGGATAAGCCCTTGCTCGCATAAATGGTCATAAAAATAACGTTCTACTTCATCGTTTTCGCAGGTGCGGCAAAAGTTTATAGTTAGCTGGTTTTTATAACTAATTACCCCGCAATCGCGGCGATTAATAGGTTTAGCAGCCGGGATAAAATCGACGCTCTCAATAAGTTCAGCCATCTCCGGCGGAAAGTTAATAGGCCCTAAATTACTAAGCACGCTGGTTTCTTGCTGCATAATGGTGCGGTGCAGCCGCCGTAAGACCGGCTTTTTTAAAGCCAACGGGATACCGGCCGCCAATAAGTGGCGTTCGCTGCGGATATTACGCGAGATAAACGGTAAAAAACGTTTGGCTACCAGCTCTTTGCGCAGGCTATGGTGCACATCGTTTAAAATTTCTTTAAAAGAGTACACACCTAAACGTGGGTCTATCTCCATATTTACTAAACCAATAAAATTACGCAAGGTGTTGCTGGCCATAATGCTGCGTAAATTAGCCGGTGTCGTTATACGGATAGCTTTACGGTAACGCGCCGAAGGCGGCAGTAAAAACATACGGTCTTGATAAGCGGCGGTGTAAAGGGTAACCAGCAGTTCGGTGAGCGAAACGCCATAACGATGGCTGGCATCGAGGACTTCATCAAGCGGCAAGGTAAATTGTTTAACTTTTAAAAAAGGCGGCGGCTCGCTGGGGGCTACCTCCCTAAAGGCCGAACCCTTGCGTAACGCCGGCAGCTGCGAGCCATAATCGGCCAGTTTTTTTTGAAAGAGGTCTTCTATTTCTTCAGTGTTAAAGGGAGTGGTAGGCCTAATAATGTCGCCGTAATTCTTAAATTCTTTGCCCAGCTGCGTAAAATATTCGGCCAAAATAGCCCGAAAAAATTCGATAGCCCCTTTGCCGTCGGTTACCAAATGGCTGGTTTCTAAAGCTATACGGCAATTATAAGCCTTTAACCTAAAAGGGTAATTGCCGCTTTTATTAACATTGTAATTAAAGCTCATCATAAAATCGCTGCATAACTGGGGGCGTTCAAAGTTCTCTTTAAGGTAGCTCCAAAATAAGCCGTGCTGAATGGTAGTACGCATAATAGGAAAACGCGGTAAAATATTTTCGAGGGCCATTTGCAGACGGCTGGCATTGATACGTTCGCTTAAAGTGGCCGAAAGCCTAAAAAGCATAGGCTGCTTATGGGTAATAATAGCCGGGTAAATAAGGGCCATATTATCCAGCGGGTAAATTAAGGGATTAGAGGCAGCGGTTATTTTATTGCCGTTTTTTGGCGAAGTTTTCACTATAAAATTTCCCTTTCGTTATTGGTGCGTTTAAGCTTAAAGATATGGTCAAAATTAAGGTGAAGCCGCAAAATGTAATGCAAATAAAATAAAAATAAAGCTATAGCTACCGGCAGCGAAGCGGCAAAAATACCTAAGTTAGAAAAAATGCGGCCTACCGCTAAAGGCAGCGAAAAATCTATAAGCAATAACGAGGCCGCTAAAGCCAGCATAAAAAACCCAATGATATTTAGCCCCCTTATACGTACATAACGCCACATAAGTAACGGCAGCCAAATGGGCATAACGATAGCCCAAATAATGGGCAGCCCTATATGTATCGACCAGCTTAACTTAAAATTGGCTATATCCAGCAAGATTAAATAGCCCGAAAGAGCGCAGCCCACGCCAAGCAGCACAAAAGGTACAGCTTTAACATTGGCCAAAATAATAAATAAAATGGCGGCAAAAACAATAGTAACAATTATACGGTAGTTACTAAAAGCAAAGTTGCCGGTAGTTAAAAAGGTGGCTAAATCGCTGCCTAGTAAAACTAAGGTACTCAAGATAGCCCCTACAAAAAGCATATTGAGCAATCTTTTTTTTAAGGCTTTAAAATCTACCTTTTTGCGTTCAATCCAAAAACTCTCTTGCTCTTCGGCGTGAGGTAACCGGCCCGTATTAAAAACAGGTTTTACCTCGTGTTCAAAGTTTTGTAAAGGATTCCCACAAAGCGGGCAAACACTTTGCCCGTCTTCAAAATATAAGCGGCAACGGCGACAGTAGTACATTGCCCTATATTATAACTATTTTTGGTATAAAAATCAATGGTGTTATGTTAGGCGGGAGCGCCCCAATGATACATCTTATTCCCATTTTGCCTTTAACCCTGTATACCTTAAGTTATTTGTAGTGTATAGTAAAGGTTAAATGAAAGAGCTTACTAACCGTCAAAAAGAGGTACTGGCTTTTATCCGCGATTATATTAAAAAGCAAAGCTACCCGCCAACGATGCGCGAAATTGCCGAACGTTTTGCTATCTCTACCAAAGGGGCTTACGACCATGTTAAGGCCCTAGAAAAAAAGGGGGTTATTAGCTGCGATTCTAAACGCTCGCGTGCTATAGAGATAACTAATGGCGATGAGGTTAAATTTATTCCTTTGCTCATTACGGTAAGCAGCGGGCTGCCGTTATTTAATGAAAAAAATTACGAAAAATATTTACCTATTGCTGCCGATTGGCTAAAAGCCGGCAACAACTATTTTGCCTTTAAAGTGCCCGATGAAAGTATGCTTAATGCCCAGATTAACAAAGACGATATTGCCCTTTTTTGCGAGCAAGAATCGGCCGAAGACGGCGATATTGTTTTGGCCGTAGTAGATGATGCGGTTACCTTAAGGCAGGTATTTATGGAAGGCAGCCGCATTAAACTACAAGCCGAGAACATTAATATTAAAGCCATTTACACCACTAATAGTTATATTATAGGTAAGCTGGCAGCCATAATACGCACTTATTAAGGAGCAAGGAATAGGTAGCAAGAAAAAAATTCCCCTCTATTCCTTGTTCCTTATTGCCTATTCTTTATAAACTATTTTCCCATCAATAATGGTGGTCAGCACTTTAGCTGTGGCATTAAAGGGGTGGTTATTCCATAAGGCTAAGTCGGCATCTTTGCCTACTTCCAATGAGCCAATCCGGTCGGCAAGGCCCATTATTTCGGCCCCATAAATGGTAATAGTTTTAAGGGCTTCTTCTTCGCTTAAACCGGCTTGCACACATAAAGCGGCACAAATATTTAGTTGTTGCAGCGGAATAACCGGGTGGTCGGTAGTAATACTGGCTTTAACCCCTATATCCAGCAAGCTTTTAATAGTGGTAAAGCTTTTATTTTGTACTTCGGGCTTAACTTTAAAAGTCATGGTAGGGCCAACAATAATGGGGTAGCCGCTGGCTTTAATGTCTTCGGCTAAAAGATGGCTTTCGGTAGCGTGGATAATTACCGTGCGCAGGTTAAACTCTTTACTCACCCGAATGGCGGTATAAATATCATCGGCCCGGTGACAATGAATGTGCATAGCTACTTCGCGCTTAAGCACAGGGATTAAAGCTTCGTATTTAAAATTAAAATCGGGCTTTTTATCGCCGTCGGTAACCCCCTCACGGCTTTTATCTTTTTTTTCGAGGTATTCGCGGGCTTTAAAAAAACTTTCCCGCAAGATAGCTGCGCTGGCCATACGTGTGTAAGGGGCTTTTTTAAGCCATTGTCCGTAAACGTTTTTAGGGTTTTCGCCTAAAGCGCATTTCATAGCAAGGCTGTTATTAATAACTAATTTATCTATATTATGGCTGCCGCCGGTTTTAACGGCGCAAATAAGGCCGCCAATCACGTTAGCGCTGCCCGGCGAAATAGCTACTGCCGTAACCCCGCCGCTTAGGCTATCGGTAAAGCTTTCATCAAAACCATAAATACCGTCTATAGTGCGTAGGTGCGGTGTAACCGGGTCGCTAACTTCGTTGTAATCTTCGCCTTCCCACCGTAAATTACTATTGGCTATCCCTAAATGGGTGTGGGCATCGATAAAACCCGGTAAAACATATTGGCCTTTGGCATCGATAACCTCAGCGGCTTCGTGCTCATAACGTGTTACATCGAGTTTTTCCATTTCACCAAGCTCATCAATTTTACCGTTATTTAATACAATAAAGCCGTTTTGGTAATTAGCTTTAGCCATAGTTAAAATTTTAGCATTTTTAATTAAAAGCATAGTAACTCCTTTTTTATTAAGTAAATTATAGCATAGCTTTTAAAAAAAATAAAAATTACGGCTACTTTATTTAGCAATCCGCAATAAATAGTGCCGGTAAAACAAATAATATTTTTATATTAAAGTAAAAGTATTATAACACCACACCACCATTTTAGGTTAAATTATTAAAATTTAAGCTATAAAATGGTTGTTTTTATTTTAAATATGTAGTATACTAGCCTTACTGTATATCCTTATTATATAAATTATATTGCTAAGTAAAACCATAAAACTTTTTATTAAAAAAGTTTTTGTTACTTTAATAACAAGAGGAGCTATGTAAGATAATGTTAAAATTTAAAAAGTTACGAACTTTTGCTGTGCTTATCATATCGGGTTCTGTGGTGCTGGTCTTTGGAGTGGGCCTTGTAGTGCTAGGCTCTTTTTTAGGGCGCTCTGTCTACAACTTGTCGGTTTACCTAGCCGAAGCCGAAGCCAGAGGAGTGGCCGATTTTGTAGGCGGTGTGGCTGATAACCATGTCGTTATTGGCGAAGCTATAGCAAATATGGCTAATGTGGCCGACTACGAAGCTCTAGGGGCCGACCCCATGTCAATTAAAATAGCTTATACACGTGATTTAGCCGCCCGTATGGCCGGTACCTTTAGTTATATGATGATAGTTAGCCCGGGCAGCTTTATTCCTGAGGATAGCCCGGCAAGAAGCGGCGCCGATGCGCTTGGCCAGTTAGCGGCCTTATTTGATGGTAACGGTAACCAAATTAATTTAAATAATGAAATATTTGATACTAACCAGCTCTTTATCCGGCAAGTTATGGAGACGGGCCGGGCCGCTGTCTTTCCTCCCTTTCAGTTTAGAGGTACTACGGTCGTGGGTATTAGCGTACCTGTTAGCAGCAGCAACCGCACACGGGCAGTAGCTACTGTATTGTTAGATGTATCTTTGATGTATGGGGTACTTAATGAGCATATTGTAGAAATGCATGGCCGAAGAGATGGTGTTTATGCCGTATTAATTACCAGCGATTACCAAGTGATGACCGGTATTGTTGCCGAAGGGCTTTCCACGACGCGTACACGTTTTACTGCCGGCGAGGCGCAAATTATTGAGAGCGGTTTGTCTGGCCAAAGACCTTTTAACTTTAGGTTTATAGATAGTTATGATGACCAACTCAGCATTTTTGTAGGTTATCCTATGCGTTTTCACCCCTCTACCGGTGAAGTATGGACGGCGGCTTATGTTATTCCTTTATCTATTATTAATATACCGGTAATTGCCAACCGTAATATGTTAATTGGCTTAGGTGTAATTATTAGCTTAATATTAATGGGTATAGTAATGTTTATAATGACAACCATAGTAAAGCCTATTTTAGCAGCTAAATATTTATTAGATAAAGTTTCGCACGGCGATTTAAGTTACAACCCCAACGAAAATGTTGCTATAAGGGTAGATATTAGAAAGGCCATGAACCGCAGTGATGAGCTGGGCGAAATGACCAATGCCTTAATAGAAACGCGTAAAACCCTAAGCAATGTGATAACCGATGTTTACCATAACGCCGATGAGGTAAGGCATGCCGCCACTGAGATACGTGATGGTAGTAACACCATAGCCAGTGGAAGTAGCGAGCAGGCTGCCAGCGCCGAAGAAATAGGGGCCAGCCTAGAAGAGATGAGCGCTACTATTAACTCAAACACCGATAATGCCGGTAAAACCGAGCATATTGCCAACGAAGCAGCTAAAAATGCCGAAGGTGGCAGCGCCGCCGTTAAACAAACGGTTGCGGCCATGAAGAGCATTGCCGAAAAAATTACTATAATAGAAGACATTGCCAGTCAAACCAATTTACTAGCCCTTAACGCCGCCATCGAAGCCGCTCGTGCCGGCGATGCCGGGCGCGGCTTTGCCGTAGTAGCCGGCGAGGTACGCAAACTTGCCGAACGCAGCGCCCAAAGCGCCCAAGAAATTAGCCAGCTTTCGGCAGGCAGCTTAAAAGTAGCCGAAAATGCCGGCCAGCTTATCGATGAAATTGTGCCGAAAATTCAGGAAACCGCCAGCTTAGTACAAGAAATATCATCGGCCAGCAGGCAGCAAAGTATTGGTATAGAGCAAATAGAAAAAGCTATGCAGCAGCTTGATGCGGTAATACAAGGCAATGCTGCCAGCAGTGAAGAGCTGGCCAGCAGCAGCGTATCGTTAAGCGACCAAGCCACCAGCCTAAAAGAACGGCTTTCGTTTTTTAAAATACAAAACGATGGCACTAAATCGCTACCGCATAATAAATAAAAAATTAATACCCGCAAAAAATTACCACCTAGCAAATACGCTAGGTGGTTTAGTTTTATCAAGCAGTAAATTAAAGGCCTTAAAACAAAATAACATCACCTTGTTTAACTTTTTGCTGCTGTACGGTTTGTACGTATTTGCTTTCTTCTTTGGCAACTTCTTCCACTTGTTTAGTAATGCGTTTAAGAAGTATTTTGGAGGTAGCAGGGAAAAAGATAACTTTACGCGGCCATTCGCCGCCCACATCTTTGGCTAATACCGGGATACGTTCGGTTTGTAAAAAATTAAGGGCAAAATTAATATTGTCTTGCGGTATTTTATTTACCCCGCCGCTGTAGGCGCTGGCCAGCACACTGCCGCCGCCAAAAACTTTGGCTTTTAAATCTTTTTTATTGCTGCCGGCCTTTAGCAGTTCGTTAATAAGTATTTCCATAGCAAACATACCATAACGGGTAATGTGGCCGTCTATATCTTCTTTGTCGGTGTTGGTAGAGGCCAGCATAAAGTGATTAAGGCCGCCGCTCTTAAGTTTTTCGTCGTACAAAGCTACCGATATACAACTGCCTAAAATGGTGGCAATAGCTTCGTTTTTATCGGTGGTATAATATTCACCGGGGTGAATGGTAACTACTTCTTGCTGTAATTGTCTATCAAATCGTCGTAACATAACTTACTCCATTTAAAAAAGGATTATTTCACTATCGTCTATGCCCTGCTCTACATCAAACCCTACAATTTCACCGGCTACCTTTTTATTAGATAAAATGGTAAAACGTTCGGTAAGTTTAATTATGCGCTGGCTTTTAAGGTCGTATTTAGTTAAATTAGCCTCTTTAAGTAATTGCTCGTGCCTTTCTTTTAGCGGCCCTTTAACAACTTCGATGGCCTGTTCGGCCTCCGTTAAAAAATTAATGGCTGTATCTATTTGGGTTACTTTATCTTTAACCGTAGTAAAATAATTTAAAAATTTATGAGTATACAAAGGCACATTTTTAATGATACCCAGCATTTCGGTATAAAGCGAGGCCAGCAGCTCGAGGGTAGTTACCAAATCGTCGCGGGTGTTAATAAAGTCGTAGTGCTCGTTAATGGCGGTGCTGGCGGTATCGTGCACTGTTTGCATTTCGGCAGCTACTACTTTGCCGATAATATTCATAGCCTTAAGTTCTTCTTCGTTATCGCCGGCTTTGTTTAAAAATTGCTGCGCTTTACGCAGTACAGCCCGGTGCGCTTTAATAATTTTAGTTTTTCTGGCAAAATAACGCAAGTAAGGTTCGTTAAGGTTAGCCAAAATATCTTTAATATTGGTTAATATAGCATTAACATCACAGCTTACTAATTGTCCTTCTTTATCGCTTTGGTAAATGGTAAACCTTAGTTCTTCCATTTGCTTTAAGATGTCGGCAATTTGTTCGATACGTTCGTTAAAGGCAACTTTAACCGTTGAGGCTAACTTTTTTACCTCGTTAATAATATTTTGGGCCAGCTCTAGTAAATCTACTTTAAAAGTTATTTTTTCTAGCTCTTCATCTAGCCCTTCTTCGTTATGGTACTCTTCGATAACCATAATTACTTGCTCGATAGATTGCCGCATAATATCTTGCTTTTGTATTTCTTCCATAGCCAGCAAAATGGGCCGGCTTACGCCGTTAGCTTGCTTTACGGTATCGGCCATACGTTTATCTAAGCCTTGCAGGGCCCTAACTACTTCGAGGGCTTTGTCTTCAAAGCTCATGTGGCCGGTATCGTAAAATACTTCGGTTAGGGTAAAAAGCTCGACAAATTCGCGCTCAGCTTTTCTAAGCAAAATATTTAAAGTTTTTTCATATTTGGCAATAGTTTCGTCGCTGCTGGTATTTAAAGTTAAATCAAAGTTGGCATGCGTACGCACAAAAAGGTTAATGTCTTCTTCGTGCGATAACTTCATAAATTCGGATAAGCCATAAAGCGAAGCAATAAAGGCATCAAATATATCGGTGCGTTTGCCCAGCCAAGGCGAAGCATCTTCATTTAGCTCGGTTAAAAGCACAGGTAAATTATCCGCTAACTCTAAGAAAATTTCTTCGCTTAGCTGGTTAAATTGCTGTAATGATGTTACTTCTAACTTTGTTGTCATTATATTTATCTTTCCTTGCTATGTTATCTCTACTTTATATATAGGCGCTTGGCTTTAACAGCAGCTTTTCGTCATCGCCGCCTAAAGGTAAAGCCCCTTCGTAATTAAAACGTTCTTTATCAAGGCTTATCTTTTCTATTAAAGGCGATAAGGCCGTAACAAAAACATCGCTACTGTAGCTGCTTACTATAGGTACACGTTCGCTTACACTTTGCCTTACCCGCTCGGAGTAAGGTAAAGCGGCCACTAGCTCCAGCTGAATGCCCAGCTTTTTTTTAACAATTAAGCTTAACTTGTTAGCCCACTCGGTATCTTTGGCGGTACGGCTCATGTTAAAAACCAGCTTTGGTTTTAATTTGTTAATTTCGGCGGCTACTTTTTCGGCGGCTAAACTATTTTTGGCTTTAAGCTTGGCCATTAAATGCTCAAACGATAGCTCCGAACCTTCAATACGTTCTTTTACAAATTTTAAAATTATTTCACGCTCCTCCGCATTGGGCGGGTAAAGGCGGTAAAGCGCCCTAAAAACCGTTGTTTTTATAAAACTATAGCTGGCCATAATGCTGGTTATTTCGGGGTTAGCAACAATAATACCGCTGTAGCTTGCCAAAAAAAAATCGACCACTGTGTAACTAGAGCCGGCTCCTAAATCTATAATTACATAATCGGCAACTAACCCCCGTAATTCCTTAATTATCCGTTCCTTAAAACTTTGGGCTATGTTATGGGTGCCCGGTAACATGGCATCGCCGGCTATAAAATGCAGCCGCTTGTAAGCGGTAGGGGTAACTAAATTTTCCAGCTTTTTTTCATGGCCATGCAGCAAATGGCCAATACCTTGTTCATCACCTTTTATCCCCATACCCAATAATAAGTGCTGGCTGGCGCCGCCTAAATCAAAATCGGCAAGTACAACGGTTTTGCCCTTTAAACTTAAACTTAAAGCTAAACTTAAAGCTATTATACTTTTACCAACGCCGCCCTTGCCGCTGGCTACGGGTATTACTTTTGCCACTTAATTGTACTTATCCTCTCAATAATTATAGCATAAAAAATAGTAATTAACAACAGTATACCTTTAGCCAGCTAAAGGCTTGCCGATATTTTAATTAACCCGGTTACCCTAATGAAAGATAACGAACTTTTAAAAAATAAAAATTTAATTACTGCAAATAAACACCTAAGTAATGTTTGCTCCTTAAAAGCCACGAGTGGCGCCGGTTGGATACCTTTGCAGTTTTTTGCTGCCGAAGATGAAGGCCGCAGCGAAGCCCCTACCGAACGCAAACTTAAAAAGAGCCGCGAAGAAGGCAAGGTGGCTAAAAGCCAAGATTTAGGCGGAGTTTTAGTACTTATTTTTTCGTTAATAATAATTGCCGTTATGGCCGGCTGGTTGGTGCGTAACTTTGCTCAAATGATGCAGCTGGTTATAAGCCGGGCCGGTATGGTAACGACGGCCAGCGCCACTTTTGATAGAGAGCTGGGGGCGATATTTTTACGTTACTTTTTTTTACTAACTATGCCTGTTTTTGGTATAAGCTTTGTGGCCGCTTTTATCGGCAACATTATGCAAGTGGGCGTACTTTTTAGTACCAAACCTTTAAAGCCCGATTTTAAAAAAATTATCCCCAACTTTGGCCGTTACCTTAAAAAAAATGTGGTAGGGGTAGAAGCTTTATTTAATTTAGGCAAAATGATAACCAAAGCGGCACTCATTGCTTTTTTTGCTTTTTTTGTTTTACGCTCTAGTGTAGATAGGTTGGTAGCTACTCCTTTTACCTTACTTACCGATAGCGCCGCTTTTATAGCCGAGCGGGCCTTTGTGTTAATGGCAATGGCCGCGCTGGTTATGTTGGTAATAGCGATTATCGATTTTTTCTTTCAAAAGCGACAATACACCGAAAACTTAAAAATGACTAAACGTGATGTTAAAGAAGAAATGAAAGAAGACCTTGGTAACCCCTATATTAAAAGCCGTATTAGGCAGCGTATGATAGAGCTGCTTAGCGCCAATATGATTCAGAACGTGCCTAAAGCCGATGTGGTGGTTACTAACCCTACGCACTTTGCCATAGCCATAGAATACACTCCCGGTTCTTATGCCCCGCGTGTAACGGCTAAAGGGGTTGATAGTATTGCTTTAAATATTAGGCGTATAGCCGAAGAACACCGTGTGCCTATTATCGAAAACAAACCTTTAGCCCGCGCTTTATACGATACGGTAGAGGTAGGCGATGAAATACCGGAGGAATATTGGGAAGTTACCATCACTATTTTACAAAAAGTTTATCAAATGACAGGTAAAAAAGTTACCCAAAGCTATAGCTAGCTTTTGCGGCAGCTGCCTTTTTATGTTATACTCTTAGCCATGAATTTAGCAGGTTTTATTATCGTTAGTGTTATTTTGGTGTGGTTTATTGTTTTAGTTATAGTAACCGGCCGCTTAATTTTTATTAAACTAAAATTTAAACAGCTACAAAACGATGGCCGCTTTACAGGGGCTAAACTCTTTAATTTTTATACCACCACTTTTATTTTAATAGGTAAAGAAACTTTGGCCGTTAGCGATAGCCTAAAAAAAACTATCTTTATTAATAAACAGCACTTAAGCCATTGGCAATTTTTAAGCGATGAGCACGAAGTTAGGCTGCCTTTTGGCGCCTATTATCATTCCGAGTTATTTACCATGCACCTACTCCTAAAACATAACGAGCAAAGCACAAAACTAACCTTAGTTGGCTTGGGCGGCCGTTATATAACGGGTCAGCGTAAAGGCATACGTAAAGATTCGTACAAATACGAACAGCTTATCGATAAAGTAAATCAATTGGAACAAGAACTAAACAATATTGATAGTTACCATTAACAAAAACGGTTGTTACTTACTAAATACCCATTCCTAAACTAAATTAAAAGCCTTTTTAGCGTGTATAGACTTTAACAAAAAGATAAATTATGTTATAATACTTTAATAATCGTCTGTTAAGTAATAACTCTATTTAATGAAAAGAGGTATATATAATGAAGTTAAAAACACGCAGCGTTTTAATAATGCCAGCGCCGCCGAAGAAATTAGCAGCAGCGCTCAAATGTTAAATGAGCAAGCCACTTTGCTGGAAAAAGAAGTAGCTTTTTTTAAAATTAAAAAAAATGAGAGCGAGCAGCGTTTAATTGGCCGCTAACGGCTTGTAAGTTGTGTGGATAAATAAGTAAAAATTTTCTCACTTTTTTCTAAAGTGAGTCTTTACCCCTCCGAAAGTTTACCTTACGGAGGGCAGGCTTGCCTGCCTTTAAGTAAAAAAGATGATTAAATCTTTAATTTTTATTTACAGGAGGGCTATATTTATGGCCAACAAATTAAACCACGCAGTTAAAGCAATTTTAAACAGTTATCCTATTTTTCCTCAAGGGCAAGAGAAAAACGGTTACTTTTTAACCAGCCACATTTTGTTATGTAAAGCCGAACGCGGCGATTGGAAAAGTATTAAACACTTTTTAACTTACCTTTTAAAAGACGAAGAAATGTCTAAAAATTTTAACATCGCCCTTAAAAAGGCTATGGTTACGCATTTAACGCCGCTAGAGGAACAAGATGGTTATTTAATGCTGGCGTACCTTTTGTTAGACCAAGCCTATAACTACAACGGCAAAGCTTTAAAGTTTTTATTTGATTACTTAGCGGCCGAAGAAGATGACGAGGAAGAAGATGAACCGCTACCCGCTAAAACCCCTGCTTTGCCCAAAAAACAGCGGCAGGAGAGAGTTATAGATGGACCAATAATTATGGGTACGCTGCCCGATTTATCTTTATTAAAAACGGCCGATAACCCGGCGGGTGAGCCGGCTGGTTATAAACGCTCTTGACCTCTTGGCTTATCTATATTAAAGTAAGCTATGCAGCAAGCTTTAGTTATATACGGTATTAATAATCTGTTTACCTTGAAAATGGCCGACGGCGCTTTGCTGGAGGCAAGCATTAAAGGTAAAACCCTTAATGTAGATAAGCTGGATTACAATCCACTGGCCTGCGGTGATAGAGTTACGCTTGATGAAAACAAGCAAATTACTCAAAGGCTGGAGCGTAAAAATAGCCTGCAAAGGCTTAATAACAAAGGTAACTTACTTAAAATACAAACGCTTTGCGCCAATATCGATTTGGTTTTATGCGTGGTAGCTATTAACCAACCGCCTTTACATAGCCGCTTTTTGGATAGATTGCTTATAAGTGCCGAAGCCGGCGAAGTGCTGCCGGTTATTGTTATTAATAAAGCCGATTTAGCCATTAATGACGAAGAGCTGGCCCATATTAACTTATACCAAAAATTGGGCTACAAGGTTATTTTAACCAGTACCGTTAATGGGCAAGGTTTACCGCAGCTTAAGGAGTTATGCCATAATAAAACGGTGGCCTTAATGGGGGCCAGCGGGGTAGGTAAAAGCAGCTTGCTTAACCGGTTGCTGGGCATAAATTTAAAAACAGCCGAGCTTAATAAAAAATTTAAACGTGGCAACCATACCACCAACTATGCCATCTTTTTAGAGCAGCCCGCCGGCGGTTACCTCATCGATACACCCGGCGTACGCAGCCTTAGCCCGCCCATCACAGAGGCCGAGCAGCTGGCCGGTTACTACCGCGATTTTACCCCGCATATAACTAACTGTGCCTATGCTAACTGCTTGCACCTTAACGAAGAAGATTGCGGCATTAAAGCAGCTGTCGCGGCCGGCTTAATAGATGAAAGCCGTTATCGTGGTTATGTTAAATTAATAGAAGAAATTAGTGAGCAAAGCCGGCAGATAAGCCGTTATAAAAAAATGTAAGGCAAAAATGAACGGATTAATTAATAATTATGCTGGTTATTAATGCCCCCAGTTACACCGGGGGAGTTATATTTAGAAAAGTTATTTTAAAATATATTCGCGCTCAATATCGATAGGGACACGCGGCTCAAAAATTTCCTGCGCTAAAACGCAGCCTAGTTTTTCGTAGTAAGCTTGCGTTTCAAAGGCCGGGTAGGTGCTAATGTAAAGTTTTTCGGCCCCGCACTCTCTAGCTTTGTCGGCTATTAATTTAAACAGTTCTTTGCCTATACCCTTGCCGCGCTCATTGGCATTGGTGTAAAGGTGTTCCAGCTTCATATAGTGGTTGCGGCTGCCGCAGCGTTCGCTTTTTAAAACCCCAAAGCCTAGTAGTTTGCCGTTTTCGTTAAAGGCCCCAAACAGGTAACCGCCGGCCGCTAAAATTTTACGCATATCAACAATTTTTTCCAGCTTTTTATCGCTGTCCCAGTCTTTAACTAAAGTTTCGTTTACTAAAGTTAAGTTATAGTCATCATCTTTAATATAAAGCTGGCTAACCTCTTGCCGGCGGCTAAATTCGGCCAAAAAGTTATCGTTTAAATCTTCTAAAATTATATTGCGGTAAAGCACTTAATTTTTCTCCTAAAGCTTTTAGTATAAGCTAATTAATAATTTAATAACTATTCTAGCAAGAGTAAGGCTTGTTTGTCAACCTAAACAGGCCGATAATAATTAACAACCATTATGCAAATAATTAAAGCAAATTACCACATAATTATGGCCGAAAATGGCGAAGCTTTAGCCAAACGCCTAGAGCAAGCGGCGCGTCTATGTTACAAGAGCGAAGATAAAATTACCGCCGATAGTTATATAAAATTTATTAAACTGTTAATTAACAGGGGCCACGAAGCTATGCTGGAGCATGCCGGCTTTAGCGTTAAATTTATTTGTGATAGAGGAGTATCGCACGAAATAGTACGCCACCGTATTGCCAGCTTTGCCCAAGAATCTACCCGCTACTGTAACTATAGTAATGATAAATTTGGCAGCGAAATAACGGTGATAGAGCCCTGTTTTTGGCCTAAAGATTCGGCTAACTACAACGAATGGCTGGCCGGTTGCCGGCGTGCCGAAGAGGCCTATTTTAAATTGCTGGCACAAGGAGCCACCCCGCAAGAGGCCCGTGCCGTATTGCCTACCGGCCTAAAAACCGAGCTCTTGGTAACCACAAATTTGCGCGAATGGCGGCACTTTTTTAAGCTGCGTACGGCTAGTGATGTGCACCCGCAAATGCTGGAGCTAACCCGGCCGCTTTTAACGGAACTAAAAGAACTAATCCCCATTGTTTTTGATGATATAGTTTTTTAAAGGCAACGATATTGAAGTTAATAAAAAATTAAAAAAGGCCGCTTTAGGAGCGGCCTTTAATAGCTTAATATTTAGTGTTACTTAAAATTCGTCTATTTTTTTTAGCTTGCTTACGGATTAAAGCCTTTCTTTTACGGTTATTCTCTACAGAGGGTTTTTCATAAAACTCGCGGCTTTTCCACTCGCGGATAATACCTTCTTTTTCTACCATACGTTTAAAACGTTTAATGGCTTTCTCCAAAGGTTCATCGTCGTTTACACGAATATTTGCCAATTTAATCACCCCCTTATAGCTATGCTACCTTTAATAATTTACAGCCTAACGGCCGTAACGATAACTAAGTTACAATTTATCGGCCGCTAATGTCAAGGGCCGCCGGTAGCTTTTTGGCAAAGATTCCCTTCTTTAAGGTTATAATTAGGGTAATTATCTAAAATAATTGTTAGCTGTGGTGCAGGCCGGCCAGCTTTATGGTATTATATAATTAAAGCCCATGAACGATTTACCGCCCGAACTTAAACACGACCTAACTGCCTTTACTAAAAGCTCTAACCGCTTTGAGTATATTAGGCAATGGTTAAAGCGGTGCGGGATAGAGGGCAAAAAGATAGAAACACAAGGGCTAAGGCATTTATTGGTACGTTTTAACGGCCCTTATGACCAGCAAAAAAAAGTTAAAACCTTAGTAGCTCACTACGATAAATTACCTTTTACCCCCGCCGCCAACGATAATAGCGCCGCCGTCTTTCAGTTAATGTGCCACGCCGGGCGGCTGGCGGCCGGCGGCCGGCATGGCAATACGCAAATTTTATTTACCGATGGCGAAGAAATTATCGATGGGCCGCTCTCTAAACAAGGCAGTTACCAACTGGCCACTATTTTTAAAAATTATGGCATAAGCAACTGCCAGTTTTATGTTTTTGATATGTGCGGTATCGGCGATTGTTTGGTGCTTGGCGGGGCGTCATCGATAGTGCTGGAGCAAGCTATGCGCGAAGGCCGCATTAAAGAGATATTTTACCACGAAGCCATTAACGAGCTGGCTATTTGCGCCCAGCTGATTAAAAGCTTTCAGGGCCGTAAGGCCGATTGGATTTACGCCCTTTTTAGCGATGATTTAGGCTTTTTGCTTAATGGGTACCCCGCCGTCTTTTTTTCTACCCTGCCTAGTCAAGAAGCCGCCGTTGCTCATCAAGATTGGAAAAAAGTTTTTAACAGCCAAAGCGCGATGGATAGCCTTAAGCGTGGTTATCTTAACAGCGAGTTTCAAAATATTATGCGGCCGCTTTTGCCTAAAAGCTGGCAAACTATGCACACCATTCATGACACCGTAGATAAGCTAGAAAAACGTGCCTTTGTACTAATGGAAGAGTTTTTAAATTTTATATCGTTTCAGGTATAACCACAAAGCGCTTTTAGCGGGGTTCGTGGTTATATTTCTTTTTTCTTTTGTTATTTTTTTATATTGAGCCGTTTTTATAGCGCAGACCAACTGGCTTTCTCGGCGGCGGCCCATAACTCTTCTAGGTTATAAAAAGCACGGTGCTCGGCGCTAAGTAAATTTACTACAACACTGCCGGCATCTAATAATAACCAGCCATTTTCGGTTTGTTTATTGGCACTGCTTAAACGGCCGGTTAATTGGCGCTCTTTTAACACATCGCTGCATCTATCTAACAGGCTAAAGCCGTGCCGCTCGCTGGTAAAAGTGGCAATTATAAGATAATCGGCCCAGTCAATCACTTTTTCGCCGTTTAAAACAACAATATCTATGGCCCCTGCGCTCTGTAAAGCAGCGGCTAATTCTTTAGTTAATTCCATCACCTTCGATACCCACTTGTCTGACAAATTGTCCATCAAAATCCCTTCCTAAAATTACCTGTATATCGGCAAGACTGTTACTGCGCTCTGCTTCATCGTCATAAATATCGGCTATACTGTAAACCCGGCTGGCCCCGATAGTTTCGGCTATACGGTAAGCGGCATCAAGGTTGCCCGATAAATCGAGCACTACGGTATAAATAACATCGTTGGTAGGGGCATTACCTATGGTTAGCACCGAAAAGCCCATACTTTCAAAACGTTGGCGGGCTTGGGCCGCAAGGCCGTTACGGGTTGTGCCGTTTTGTATTTCGATACGGCGCGACCATACTTCGTTAGCTACCGTTTGGGTGCTGCGCAGCATAGCGCTTACTTGGTTTACGGTTTCGCGCACTAAAAGCCCGTTATTATAAGGAAACAAAAGCGGCTGGTTTTCTATGTTACGGGTATTACCGCGTATATTTTGCCTAGATAAACTGCTGGTATCAAAAAAAGCTATTTCGTTAAGCAGTACATCAAAGGCACGGCCGTTCATATTGGTGGTTACGTTGGCCTTTAAAACGGGCATCGTATGGCGGTTAGCCAAAAATAACGAACGGCTGCTTAATTTGCTAAAAAAAGCCTGCATAAAACGATGGCGGCGTTCGGTCCAAGCCGAACTGCTTTCGCTATTATTTTGAATACTTAAAAATTGCCTAGCCGTATTGCCATCTAATAAAACACTGCCGGAGGGCAAACTAATAATACCGCTCGTTGTTCTTTCAAAGATAGGGGTGCCAATAAATAACTCTACTCCGCCAATAAAATCTACCCATAAGCTAAGTTCTTCTAGGGTTAAAAAAAAGTAAAATGGAGGCGTACTTAAACCCAGCAAACGGCTTACGGCATTTAAGTAGGCCGTAGGATTATGAGGATTAAACACCGAATCTATTCTATCTACCCGGCCAACCTCGCTAAAGATAATACCGGTATTGGCAGGTATATCAAATAAAGCCCCGCGTTTAGTATTGCTATTGTAGAGTAAAGCCGAGCTTACAATTATTTCGTCATCGTTATAAATAACAAATAAGATAGCGGCCTCTTGCTCACGCAAAAAGGTTTCGGATAGTACATCGTTACGTCCTTGCAAGTAAAAGTAAACAATACAAGCAACTATAAATAGTACTAAAACTACCAAAATGGCATTGCTTTTATTTAAAATGGCGCCTTTAATATCCATACCCCTACTATAAAAACTTTTTATCTTTTAAACAAGGGGCTGGTTATTGTGTAACTATCCCTTTATAGCTACTAAAGATTTAACGCAAAATTACACCCGCAGGCCAAACTTTAATATTTTAGCTTTACTTTAACTGTAAGTTATGTTAAACTATTACTATGAAAAAAATATTAACTATAGCTTTATTACTAATAGCCATAAATGCACA
>WRBN01000025.1 GCA_009784515.1 Spirochaetaceae bacterium
AATCTTTCACTAATCTTGATTACCGCCGCACTCGCTCCCGGCTATCAGCCATATCCTCTCTCAAGGCTTTCGCAAGCACGAGGAGTAATTTAACACGCCTTCTTTAAAATGTCAAGCGCTTTTAACCTTTTTTTTAAAATATTTTTTTCTCACCATCTAATATTATGTAAAAACAATCATCGGTCTAGCCACTAACGCTTATTTATGTTAAAGTGTAACTATGTTTAAGTGGCTATTGCTCCCGTTGGTAGAGCACCAATCGTTCTTTAATATCTTTCAGTATATTACTTTTCGCACGGCTTATTCTATTATTACGGCTTTGCTTATTAGCTTTATTGCCGGGCCGGCAGTCATTAAGTGGTTGCATCGTATTAAATTTGGCCAAAGTATCCGCAGCGATGGCCCGGCCAGCCACTTAAGTAAACAAGGCACACCCACAATGGGTGGGGCGTTAATGATACTTAGCGTAGTCGTCTCTACCTTATTGTGGCAAGATTTAACCAGCTTTTACACTTGGTTATTTATTATAGCTTTGTTAGCCTTTGGGACTTTAGGTTTTATAGATGATTATTTAAAGATAAAAAAAGCTAACAGCGATGGCATTAGCAGCAAAGTAAAAAGTTTGGGGCAAATCACTATTTCGCTCATCATCGTGCTGGTGCTTATGTGGCATAATGGTTTTTTTGCCGGCAACAGCTTTCAAAGTTTACTGTTTGTGCCTATCTTAAAAGAGGCCGTAGCTAACCTGCATTACCTTTACATTCCCTTTGCCGTCTTTATTATGGTGGGAGTAAGTAATGCCACCAACCTTACCGATGGGCTAGACGGCCTGTTAACGGGCCTGCTTTTATTTGCTTTTGCTACTTTTGCGCTTATTGCCTATGTAAGTGGCCACGCCATTTTTGCCGGTTATTTATTAATACCTTTTATACCCGGCGCCAGCGAACTGGCCATTCCTATTGCCGCCGTTTGCGGCGCTTGCTTAGGGTTTTTGTGGTATAATGGCCACAAGGCCGAAGTTTTTATGGGCGATACCGGCAGTTTAGCTTTTGGCGGGGTTTTAGGTTTATTAGCTATTATGCTTAAAAAAGAATTGCTGTTAATTATTATCGGCGGAGTTTTTGTGCTGGAAACTTTATCGGTAATTATACAAACCGTCTATTTTAAATACACCAAAAAAAGATATGGTGAAGGGAAACGTGTCTTTAAGATGGCGCCGCTCCATCACCATTACGAAAAATTGGGCTGGAGCGAAACTAAAATAGTAACCCGCTTTTGGATAATCGGTATAATGTTTACCCTTATTGCTTTAAGTACTCTTAAAATTAATTAATAATTAAAAAGCAAAAATTAATAAAAAATGATTATTCTTTCTTAATTTTTAATTATTACTTCTTAATTCATCAGGTTGGTTAAATGAAATTTTTTAATGATAAAAAAAGTGAACTAAGTAAACTAAGCTGGCGTTCGGCCTTTGCTTTTCATCGCGGCGACGCTATCGATGCTCCGCTCTTCTTTATTTTGCTTAGTTTACTTTGTTTTGGTCTTGTTATTTGTTTTTCTAGTTACTTTCATTTTTCTACCCGCTATCAGCCCGATAACCAATTTCATTTTATTACGCAGCAACTGCAAGCCGCTTTAGTGGGCATAGTGTTTGCTGTAGTCATTATTTTTATACGCATAGAATTTTTCTTTAAAATTACACCTTTACTATGGGTAATAACCGTGCTTTTAAATATATGGCCGGTAACGGGGGTATTTGGGGCCATCAGGGGCGGCAGCCGCTGGATTGTGCTTAATGGTTTTAGCTTTCAGCCTAGCGAATTAGCAAAACTTACCTTAGCTTTATATTTAGCCCGTGTACTTTTTAGAAAAGAAGAATTATTAGAAAAAAGCGCTCTGTCGGCCATTAAACCGGCGATAATGACTTTTATTATGGTACTGCCCATTTATGCTCAAAACGATTTTTCTACCGCCGCCTTTATTTTTGCTATCAGTATCGTCATCTTTTTTTTAAGCGGCGTAAATATGCGTTACATTATCGGCGAGGTAACGGCCTTAGCTCTTTTAGCTATCCCGACTATTTGGCTAACCGGCTACCGCTTTAACCGCATTATAGCGTGGCGTAATCCGGGCAGCGACCCGCAAGGGCTCGGCTGGCAGCCTCTTAATGCCCGTGCCGCCATAGAGGCCGGCGGCTTATTTGGTGTAGGTTTAGGCGAAGGTACTTTTGAACTTGGCCGTATGAGTATGGTAAGCAGCGACTACATTTTTACCGTTGTGGGCGAAGAGTTAGGATTAATCGGTATAGCCGCCGTTATTGCCCTGTTTACCGCCTTAGTTTTACGCAGCTGGCAGCTTAGCTTGTTGCACAACCGCAGCTATGAGCGTATACTTATGTTAAGTTTGGCCGTTATTATAAGCGCCAGCGCTTTTTTAAATATGCTCGTTGTAAGCGGGTGGGCGCCGGTTACCGGTATTAACTTACCTTTTTTTAGCGCCGGCGGCAGTAACATGGTAGTTACTTTAATGATGAGCGGCTTCTTGCTTAATTTATCAAGAAGTACTAAAATTACCCATAACGAACAAAGGGGGGATAAAAGTTGAAGTTTACTAAAAGACACATCGTCATCGTTGTGCTTATAGCCCTTATCCCCTTGCAATATTTATATTTTTTTGCCGACCCGCGCAGCGCCGCTTTACGGCGGATTGTGCTTAATAGTAATATTGATGTAAGCGATGAATTTATCCTTGACATTTTAGGGCTTAGTTACGATACCAGCTTTGCTGCCATTAACCCGCAGCTGGTGGCCCAGCAAATTACAGAGCGCATTTCTTTAAGTAATGTAGTGGTAGAAAAACGGCGCGGCCGCACCCTTTATATTAGCTTAGTTGCTCATAGCTCGATAGCGGCTTTTATAGACGACAGCCACATACCGCACTTTATTGATGCTAACGGCCAAATTTTTAGCACGATAGCACGCAGCGAGTTAATGCCGCCGTTAATTAGCGGCTTAAGCTTTAGCAATAACAACGGCACCATCGAGGTAAGTGATAATTTTAAAGATTTTTTAACCAATCTTTCTTTTTTAAAGCGCGAAAACTATTTGCTGTTTACTTTAATAGAGAGTATCGATATTGTACAAAATAACTTTGGTCATTACAATTTATGGGTAAGTTTTATAGATTTACCCAATAAAGCCATTTGGCCGCTTAATTTTAACTCGGCTCGTTTATATAATAGCATCGTGGTATTAAATTTATTAAATAATTTAAATATTTTAAGCGATTACAATATCGATTTTAGAACCGATGAAATAGTATTTGTAAGGTAAGTAAATGATAATAACCGGTATCGATTTAGGTAGCTATAGCTTTAAAATGGCCCTGTGCGAAGAAACCGCCGAGGGGCTAGAGTTAATTTGTTTAAAAGAGATAGCGGCCGATGGCCTTAAAAAAGGCGCCATTGTTAATATGGAAAAGGTGGTAACGGCCTTAGACAAACTTATTTACTCTGTAACCGAAGAAACAGGTATAACTATTAAAGAATGTTATGTAGCCTACAGCAGCGAAAAATTAGAGGCCTTTAACAGCGATGGCGTTATGGCCATCGATTTACGCGGCAAAGGGCGGGCTATTACCCAAGAAGATAAAGAACTGGTCGTTAAACAATCGGAGGCCATTCCGATTAGTGATGATAAAGTTATTGCCCACACCATTCCTTTACAATTTGCCGTCGATAATAACGAACAAGTTAAAGACCCTATTAATATGGTAGCCGTTAGGTTAAGGGCTATGTCGCATATTATTATAGCTAACGGCACGTTGTTAAATAATATTTATTCGGCTATAAAGAGGTGCGGCCTAATGCCGCTGGCTTTGGTTTATTCGCCCCTTGCTGCGGCGGGAGTTATTTTAAGCAGCGGCGAGCGCGAAAACGGTACTTTATTTATCGATATTGGCGGCGCTAACACTAAATTAAGCTTTTATCAGCATGGGAACTGCTATTTTAATTACACTTTACCCATTGGCGGCATTACTTTAACCGGTGATTTAGCTTATATGTTAAAAATATCTTTTGAATTAGCCGAAAATTTAAAGATAAAGCACGGTTTTTGTTATAAGCCGTTACTGGAGCGCGAAGATTTTGTTTATTTGCCCGGCAATGCCGACAGCAACCCCCGCTCGGTAAGCGAGCATTATATTTGCGATATACTTACCGCCCGTATGAGCGAAATTTATAGCGTAGCCAAAGAGGTAATGCATAACAAAGGGTGGCTGGCTTATACCAATAGCTTAGTAATTGGCGGCGGTGGCAACGAGCTGCCCGGCAGCGCCGAGCTGGCTAGTAAAATATTTGATAAAGCGGCGCGTAACGGTTACGTGAGCGGCCTAGAAAAATTGGCCAGCAACGAGCGCGGCAGCAGTTATGGTAGTGTGCTTGGTTTATGTAAAAAAAATATTATGACAAATATCGATAAACCAATTGAAAAAAAAGAAATTTTAGGCCATAATAAAAAAACCGGCTCTACACCCCTTAAAAGCGATAGCTTTAATTTGGTTAAATGGGTAAAAGATTTTTTTTAAACGGCGGGAGCTTTTAATGACAGGATTAAAATTACAAGTTGTAGCTGAAAAGTTTAAACACGTAAGCGGCCGTACCAATATTAAAGTAATTGGTGCCGGTGGCGGCGGTTGTAATGCCCTTAATCAAATGATTAAATCGCACATCGATGGGGTAGAATTTATTGCCATTAACACCGATATGCAAGCTTTAAGCAGCTGTTTAGCCCCGGTGCGTATTCCTTTAGGGCAAAACTTAACGATGGGGCTGGGCGCCGGCGGTAACCCCGATATTGGCAGCCGCGCCGCTCAAGAAGACCGTGCCGAACTGGAAAAGCTTATTCATGGCGCTAATATGGTGTTTTTAACCACCGGGCTGGGCGGCGGTACCGGTACCGGCAGCTTGCCCATCTTGGCCGAAATTGCCAAAAAAGGCGGCGCTTTAGTGGTAGCCATTGTAACCCTGCCTTTTAGTTTTGAAGGCAGCCGCAAAATGGACGTAGCCAAAGAAGGGCTGGAAAACCTGCGCAAATATACCGATGCCTTAATTATTATTCCTAACGAAAAATTATTGGCTATCTCCGATAAAAAGAAAAGTATGCTTGATGCCTTTGCCGCCGCCAACGAGTTATTATTTATTGGGGTGCAAGGGATTGTCGATTTAATTAACCACACCGGCCATATTAACGTAGATTTTAACGATGTTAAAAGCGTGATGAATTTTCAGGGCGAAGCCATTATGGGGCGTGGTGTAGGCAAAGGTGATAACCGGGCTATAGACGCTTTAAAACAAGCTTTAACTTGCCCGCTGGTAGAAAACAGCGATATTGAAGGGGCAAAGGGTTTATTGGTAAATATTACCGCCGGTGATGATTTTAGTATGGTAGAATACGCCGAAATTACCACCGAACTAAGCAAATTGGTAGACCGTAACGCCATAAGTAAATATGGCTTAGTTATTGATAATAACTTACGCGATGAAGTGCATATTACCATTATTGCCACCGGCTTTAACCGCAGCGAAAAGCGAGTGGTGCTGACCCACCCGGCGGCAACCCGCAAAGAAAAAAATAACGATAATTTAATTGGCGAGCCTAATTACAGCTTTCCCGCCGAAAACTATGATAACTTTATTAAGGGCACCGCTCAGCTGGAACTAAACCGTAACGGGATTATAGCTGCCGATGCTTGGGATAATTTAACCGGCGGCGGTAAACGTATAAATACCGAAGAACGTGAAGAATTTAACGAAGCCGTACCTAGCTATTTGCGCATAAAAAGCAAAGGGGGTTTCTAGTTTGTAACTAGAGCGAGCTAATTTTGGCTAAAAAACAAGTTAAAGGTACCGAATTTTTCACTCCTACTTTGTGGGGGCGTTTCGCAGTTAAACAACACCAAATTGTCGAAAAATGGCTTAACGGAGCCATTATCCTAGACCCCACTATGGGGGCCGGGCATCTTTTTAGGGCTTTAATAGACGAAGCCTTAATACTGGGCTGTCCTTTGGCTAAACTGCCTATAGCTAATCTTTACGGCATAGAGCAAGAGAAAAAAAATTTGGATAGTTGGTTTAATTTTTTAAGAGAATACAATCTTAAGCTGCATAAAAGTAATTTTATTTGCGGTGATTTTTGTTTTACCAAACCGTTTATTAAAGCCGATATTTTATTGGCCAACCCGCCATGGGCCAGCTTTACCAACCTTAATAAAGATTATGCCGAAAGTTTAAAACCTATTTATGCCCGTTACAAATTGATAGAATCTACCAACGAAATGTTATGGGGCACTAACCGCGTGGATATTTCGGCGTTAATTATGGCTATTGCCTCGCAAGATTGGCTAAAAAATAAAGGTATAGTGGCCGCTTTTTTACCTACTTCGCTCTTTCAAAGTGTTTCGCACAAATATTTTTGTAAATTTCATGTTAGTATGCAAGCTAATTTAACATCTATATATTATTTTACCAATTTAAAAGTTTTCCCTATTAACCACTCTTATTTACTTGCTTTTTTTCAAAAACAAAAAGCTGTTAAATTATCGACAACTCCGCCCATTTACTACGAATTTGCCACCGATACGCAGCAGTGGCAAGAGGTTTCTCCGCCGCCAACTATTAACTTTCCTTTAATGGCTATTCATAAAAGGCAGCAGCCGCGTTCCGGCATTAACACCGGCGGCCGTAATAAATTATTTATTTTTAATCAGGCTATTTTTAATAAAAATACCGTTATTTTAAGTAACGACCACGGCATCGAAACTAAATTACCTAAAAAATTTGTTTTTCCTTTAATGTCGTCGGATAACTTTAAAGGAGCTACCGAAGCAAGAAAGTGGGTCTTTTTACCTTACGAAAGAGATGCTAGGCTTATCACCCCCGATAAGTTAGCCACCAAAAGTTTAGAACTTGTCAACGAATATTTATTAAAACAAGAAGCGGCCTTACGCAGCCGTACCGGCCAGCTACTGGCCAGCTATACCCGCAGTCCGCGCTATTATACTTTATTAGGGGTTGGCCCTTATAGCTTTACAGCTTATAAAGTTGCTTGGCGCACCACAGGGGCCGCCATTTTTGCCCCGCAAATCTTTAGCGGCGAATGGCAAGCCGACCAATCGATGTATGCTTTTATCCCTGCCGATAGCCTTGCCGAAGCAAAAGCCATTTTAAATTACCTGAGCGATGCCGCCGTGCGGCACTATGTGGAATATTTTGCCGCCAGCACTCAGCGGTTTGCTCAACCTAATATCATTAAGAAATTATTTAAATACCACGAACACGACAATAAATCTAAAAATTTGGAGCTCAAATTAACTATTTAACCTGCTCATCGTATAAGCTAAAATAAAACCTATTAAAGCGCAAATTAAGCCGATAAATAACGTAAAGTTAACGGCTAACGGCGGCCAAAGAGCCACCACAGAGGCTATAAGCACGCCACAAATAAAGCTAAAACTTAGAGACGGCTGCTTTTTTAAGGCATAATTAACTAATCTGGCAAAAGCGACCGTACCTAGCGCTAACCCTAAACAGAGTAAGGTCATAAATAAAACGGCCGGCCACAAAGCAGCCCAGTTAAAGTTACCGCGTAACAAATTACCGGCGGCATCGATGATTTGGTTAAAAAAAGCCAACGTGTTGGCATACTCGCCCAAAATAACTAAAATTAAACTACCCGATAAACCCGGTATCACCATACCGGCCGCCGTTATAATACCAACAGCTAAGATTTTTAAACCGTAAAATAAATTAAAGCTAGGCGGCTGCCAGCCTTCTGTCGATAAAGCGCTGCCGTTATTAAGGCGAAAAAAAGCCGTCATAAAAACAATCCCCACTAAAACGGCTAATAACTGTTTTACTAAGAAGACATTTTTGCTAAAGTTTGCTCTCTTAATAATTAAAGGTAAACTGCCGGCCAATAACCCTACCATAAAAAGCTGTACAAATTGCGGGTAACTATTTATTAACAATCTAATTAAGCGGGCAAAAGTTATTAAACCGATTAAACCGCCTAAAGCAAAAGGTATTAAAAATTTTAAAGCCTCTAATCGTTCATTTTTATGGCGCATTATGCTTAAAATATTGCCGGCTAAGTAAACTAGGCGGTCGTAAAGCCCTAAAGTAATGGCTAAAGTACCGCCCGATATACTGGGCATAACGCTTACCCCAGCAATTAATAAACCTTTTATTACTATTAATATTGTCTGCATGGTTTTTCCTTATTATATTTTATTTAGCTATACCATTAATAAGTTAATATATGCTATAATGGTCAAATTAAACAAGTGCCTTACTTTTAATTACCCTAAAGAAGGCGCTTAAAGGAGAAGTAAATTGATAGAACTTAACGAAAGCAATTTTGAAGATTTTGTAGCTAAAGCCGATAAACCTGTCGTGGTAGATTTTTGGGCCGATTGGTGCGGTCCGTGCCGTGCTTTAAGCCCTATCCTAGAGGAGCTGGACGGCAAACTAGGTGATAAATTTATTTTTGCTAAGGTAGATGTTGATGGCAACCAAAATTTAGCCCGCCGCTTTAAGGTGCTAAGTATCCCTGCCGTACACATTATTAAAGACGGCCACAGCATAGCCAATAGTTTGGGGTTAAGGCCTAAAGACGAGCTGGAGCAGTTTTTTACCAGTCATAGTTAGTTATTGACTACTATTTATTTATAGATACTACCCAAAATCTCCTTCACTAGCGAAAGGGATTTTGAGTGGTCCTTTCTTAATTTGATGGCTGGGTTTATTCTTTAGTAAAAAAGATTACATAATTTATCGGCCCTCTTAATCCCATATAACCGTATACTATTTCAAATTATTTGTCAAGACAAAGGGTTTATTTCATTTATTAGTATAAATTACCTGCAAAACACCCACCTTGCTAAAGCCATTTTTATAATAAAGCTGCAAAGCCGCTTCGTTGCCATTTTTAACAAAAAGGCCGACACCTTTACCGCGCCGTTTAGCATTACCCTGCATAGCGGCTACTAAAGCGGTGCTTAAACCCTGCCGCCGATAATCCGTTACGGTAAAAACCCCGCCAAGCATATCGTAATGGTAAGCTTCGGCAGTAAAACCAGCTTTAGTTACTATTTTTTTATCTATAACTAAATGAAACATACGCTCGTTTTGCAAACGTTTACGGTATTTAGATAAGATTTTTTCGATACTGGCGGTATTTTTAGTATTTTTTATAATAACTTCTTCTCTTAAAAAAGCCTCTTCTAGAGGCAATAAAGCTTTATAATGACTGGTGGTACTCTCTAACAATTTACAATTAAGCTTTAAAGTAACACGCGGCAAAGGCTGCCAAATATGATAGTTCATTAAGGTATAATCAACCACTACAGAGAGATTATCGTAAAAAAAACCATAAAAAAATTGCAGCTCTTCCGGCTGGCCTATCATACAAAATACTTTGATACTATAATTAATAGCCAATATAACCCGAGTAAAATCGTGTTTAAGGGCCGGGTTAAAGCTTGTCAGCAAATACCCTTTGCTATCGGCCAATACCACTCCGCTAACGCTATAATCTTGCTCCAGATTAACAAAAACCAGCTGCCCGCTAGGCCACAACCTACGGCCGCCGCGATGAAAGCGGCTGCTAAGGGTAAGGTGTTTCACCTCGTCTTTTAATAAATAAAGGCTAACGGCAGCAAGGTGTTGTTTATTGGCGCGCGTCCACATAGGTGTTTACAATTTACCTTGTAAGGAGAATATCTGTCAAGTAAGTTAAAAAGGCTTTACACGGTATTCTCTTATAACAAGTTACGTTAATTTGCAGTAATATTTCAAAAAAATAATGATTAACTGTAAATAAAAAACCACCTCTTTTTAAAGGTGGTTTTACACTAATTTTTTTAAGAGATTATAACGCCCCAGAGGCTAGCCATTCGCCTATTTTCTTGTTTAAACGCGTCTGCCAGTCTTTCTTTTTACGAAGCTCGGTAAGATAAGCTTGAGTAAGGCGAATCGATACCGTTTTCTTTTTACTTGTTTTTGTAGAACGCTCATCATTTAGCGGTATTGCTTTAACAAACCATTCTTTATCTGGCATAGGACTATCGTCTTCGATGGCAGATTTAAGTGGTTCATTATCAATAAGGCCATATTCTTTATCTACAGAAACAATTTCACCATTATCTATAACATATTTAACTCTCGTTAATGCCATAATACCTCCTCCTCTCTTTTTTATGAATACGGCGCATAGAAATAATACGGTAGGCTTCGCCACGTTTTGTGTAGCAAAGGCAAATCACTTCACTCCGGTATAACCCATAAACAATATAACGAACCTCACCGTAATCGTGCCTATCGTCAATACGCTCCACCCTACTAGGGTCGTTAATAATGTAAATGGCATCGGCAAAATCTAAGCCACGCTCGTTAAGGGTACTTTGCCTTTTAGCTTCGTCCCACTCAACTATTATTTCTTTAGCCATACATATTTAAATTATATATGCTTTTAATCTGATTGTCAACATAATTAACTATCCATCTGTTTATACCAACTTTTTGCTTATATTGCCTTTTAATAAGCTTTTGTGTATATTGTAGCTAAGTAATAAAAAAAGGGTAAAAAATGAAAAAACTTGTGAGCTTAATTTGTTTAATCTTTATTATGGCGGCTTGTAACCAAAGCGCTACTTTACAAAGTTTAGCCGGCGGTAACGAGCAAGCAATTATTGTATCTGTAAGCGGCGATGTCGTTGTTATCCGGGCCGATGCCGCTATTAAAGCCGAAGAAGGCATGTTATTATTTGAGCACGATTTAATTAAAACCGGTATTAACGGTTTTGCGCAGGTGCGTTTTTTTAACAATGCCACGATGTCGGCCGGTAACCAAAGTACCGTTGGCGTTACTAGGGCTAACCAAAACGATATTGTAACTAGGGTTATTACCGGTTCGGCGGTTTTTAAAGTAGAAAAAGTTTTAAACGAAGAATTTATCGTGCAAACCGCCACCAATCAATTTAGAGTACGCGGCACCGAATTTTTGGTGCGCAGTAACGCCGACCAAACTATCTTAGCTATCTTAAGCGGCAGTGTCGAAGCCTTTAGCGCCGACGGCAGGCAAAGCCTACAATTAGCCGAAGCCGGCCGCGAAGTTACCTTTGCTTTAAATGGCTTAGCCGTAAGTAGTAACGAATTAAGCGTTATTAACCGGGTAATGATAGAAAACTTTAATTTGCCCGACCCTAACTTTTTTGGGATTTACCACAACCCCGAAGTGGCCGAGCTGCATACTTCATTAAATAGGCTAGTCGGCGAGCTTGACGAAGCTGTAGCCCAAAGCTATACTATCCAAAGCGAATTGGCCCAGCTAACGGCTATGTATAACCGCGAACGGCAGATGGTTGCCAATTTACAATCCGAACTAAATGTGATTAGGCAAACTCAAGCCCAACTGGCCGCCTTGCAACAAAGCGTTAACGAACAGCATGCCCGCAACTTAATTTTAGAGCAACTACTTAACAACGAAAGAGCTTTAGTTGATAGGTATCGGATTATTTTAGAGGAGCAAGGTATAGTTTTACCCGGTAATTAATGGAGTTAGAGGATAAAGAGCATTTAAATAAACTGAAAGAGGCCGTCAATGATGCGCCTCTTTCGGCCGGTGTTTATCTATGGTTAGATAAAGGCGGTAAGGTTATTTATGTAGGTAAAGCCAAACATTTAAAAAACCGCCTTAAAAGCTACTTTATCGATAAAGCCCCCAAAGAGCCGCATCAACAAGCTTACTATCTTAAAACCCGTCAATTAATGGCCAGCGCTTATAGTGTTGAAACCATCACGGTAGACAGCGAATACGAAGCTTTAGTGCTGGAAAATAATTTAATTAAAAAGCACCGTCCCAAATATAATATTAGTTTAAAAGACGATAAAAGCTACCCTTATGTGCGTATTACCAACGAAGACTTCCCGGCTTTATTTTCTACCCGTAATTTAATTAAAGACGGCAGCGAATATTTTGGCCCCTATCCTTTAGGCCACCTAGAGGCCTACATGCAAGTTATTAATAAAACCTTTAAGCTGCGTAAATGCAAAGCTATCCCTTTGCGCACAAAATCTTATAATTGCTTATATTACCATATTCATCAATGTTTAGGCCCCTGTAACGCCAAAATTAGCCAAGAAGATTATGCGGCCGAAATTGACAAAATAAAGGCTTTGTTAAGCGGTAAAACGGCCGGTTTTATTAAAGAGTTAAAACAAGATATGGCTAAGGCGGCCGGCCTGCTAAATTACGAACGTGCCGCTTTACTGCGTGATGCCATTACGGCCATCGAAAACACTTTACAAAAACAAAGTGTAGAAGAATTAGATAATACCAATAACAGCGATTATTTGGGATTTGCCGGCAGCGAAGGCTTATATTGTTTTGTGGTGCTGCATGTGCGTGATGGTAAACTTTTACATAAAGAACTCTTTAAAGCCCATAGCCTAAGCGAACCTTACCATGCCCTTAACGAGTTTTTAGTGCGTTATTACCTGCAAGACAGAGCCGAACGCGCCAACTTAGTTATTGTCGAAAAATTACCGCATAACCTCGATTACAGCCGCTTTTTTCAGGAAGAAGGCGGTAAAAAAATACGCGTTAACGAACCGCTTAACGAACGTGATGTTAAACTGCTGCGTATGGCCTTTGATAACGCTATGTACGATTTAATGCGCGAAACCAACAAAAAAGATGCCCTTGAGGGTTTAAAACAAGCCTTACAGTTAAACAGCTTACCCAAAGTTATTGAAGGCATAGATATAGCCCAGCTTAACGGCCATTACACGGTAGCCAGCTTGGTAAATTTTAAAAATGGCCTGCCCAATAAAAAAAATTACCGCCGCTTTAGAATTAAAAGTTTAGCGGCCGGCGAAATTAACGATTATCAATCTATCAGCGAGGTTGTGGCCCGGCATTTTACCAAACTGCTTAACGGCGGCGAATCGTTACCAGATTTACTTTTAATTGACGGCGGTAAAGGGCAATTAGGAGCAGCTTACGACGTATTAAAAAGTTTAGGCCTAGAAGAAGAGTTATCTTTAGCCAGTTTAGCCAAACGCGAAGAAGAAGTTTTTATTGTTGGCCAAAGCGCACCTATCATCTTAGCTAAAGGTTCGGCCGAACTTAGGTTGCTGCAAGCCGTCCGCGACGAAACTCACCGTTTTGCCACCACTTACAACCAAAAATTACGTGCCGGTACTTTAAAACTTAATACTTTAGAGGGCGTGCAAGGTATTGGCAAGCAAAAAGCTAAACAGCTGCTTACCGAATTTGGCAGCTTAGAAACCATTAGCAAACAAGACGGCAGCGCTCTTGCTAAAGTGGCTAAAATTAGTAACGATAAAGCTTTAGAAGTAATTAAACATTTAGAAGAAGCCTTAAAAGATAATTAAATAAACTTCTTCCTATCTTGACTAAAATTAAGCAATAGTTTACCTTTTTAAAATGTTCAAAAAAATTATTTTACTAACCATTTTTTTAATACTGCCTTACTATAAATTATTTGCTATTGGAAACTTATTTACTATAGAGCTAACACCGGCTTTTAGGTTAAGCAGCGCTAACTTTAATGACGAAGCCATTAATTTATTTACCATTCAAAACTTTTTTAATCAAACTAGGCTCTCTAAATTTGCCTTTAATTATAACTATGCGCCTTTCCAGCTTTATGTTGATGTCGATTTTTTAAAACAGCATATCGATGTTTTTACCGATAATCCTTCTTTCTCTAACTTTCCTTACAACGATGGTTTTGTGGGCTCTATTAACGCTACCGTACCGCTGCAAGGCTTTTTTGCTTATCGCGGCGATTTAATTAATGTCATCGTTGGCCGTTCGCGCTGGCATTTTGGCGCCGGCGACTACAGCTTGGTAGCGGGGCGCGACGTGCCTTATTTTGATGGCGTATGGTTTAGCTTTAACCCGCAGCTAAGTAACGGTCGTTTACATTTTAATTTTTGGGCCGCCAGCGATGAACAGCGGGCGCTCGAAAAATTTTTAGCGTGGCAGCCCGAAGGCGCTCTGCATTTGCAGCAAAATTCGCGCTGGTTTTTTGCCCATCGTTTTGGTTTTAGCCGCGAAAGCTGGCGGCTTGGCTTAACCGAAACAATGATTTTTATGGGCGAACCGCTTAATCTTTCGGTGATTAGCCCTCTTTATTTATGGCACAATCTTTATATGGATAGCGCCGCTAATGTGGCCATCACCCTAGATTTTGAAAAGATTTTTACCAATCAAAATATTCGTCTTTACGCTGAATTTAGTTTAGATGATTTTCAGCTGCCGTGGGAGGCCATAGATAGCAACCCGCAGGCGATAGCTTTGTATCTAGGGGCCGATTGGCAAATATTTGATAACGGCGAACGGTTTACCGCCCCGCGCTTCGACCCTTTTGCTCAAACTATTACAATGGATAACTTTGCCTTTGATGGCGGCTTAGTCGTTACTTTGCAAGCTTTATGGGCCAGCCGCTTTATTTGGGGCCGGTCGCAAGAGTTGCCTCTAGGTAAATTTACTTTATTTAAAAATATCCACGATGGCAACAATGGTGTCATAGAACATTACTTGGCCTTTCCTTATGGCGGTGATAATATTTACCTTAAAGCCGGCGCCGAGTGGCAAAACAGCCAATTTTTTGTTACCGGCTCGTTAGGGGTACTGCTGCAAGGTAACGATGCCGCCAAAGTTACCGGTTACTTAAATCGCAATCACCCGGAGCCTCAAGCCGTACATATTTGGAGCGAGGAAACGGCCCGTAATTGGGCTTACAGCGGCTTAGCCCATACAATGTTACTGGTAAACAGCACGGTACATTACGCTTTAACTCATTATGCTTCGGCTTATACCAGCCTTAACAGCCGCCTTGTTTTAAACGATTTTAGCCAAAGCAGCGCCCTGTTCGAGCTGGGTGTCTTTTTAAGGTTTTAAATTTTACAACTAAAGATATTTTAGCTATAAAATAAATGAATAAAATAGTTGCTTAAATCCTCAAGTTATGTTAAGCTAAAAATTGCCGATAAATTATAAAGGAGCTAATGCAGTAACATGGCTATTAACTTTACCTCGCCCACTCGTAAAAAAAATAGTTATCTTACCTTTGTAGGTAAAGCTAAAAATAAAAATGCTAAAAAACCTTTAATGGCCATTTTTATGACTTTTATTAGTTTAGCTGCCATTATCGCCGTTGCTGTTAATTTAATCATTTCTTCTTTAATCCTCCCCGAAGAACTGGGGGCTTATAGCTTTACTTTTGCGCCGCCGGCTGTTTTTGAAATATTAGAGCAAAACAATATCCAACCCCGCTTAAGCGGTATGGAATTTAACTTAACCAGCGGCGAGGTATTATTTAATGCCATTAATAACCGTATTGATGACCGCTCCGGCGTTAATAGCGCTATTGCCGCCCTGCAAGGGGCTGTCAATTTAAGATTATTGCAGGTGGGGCAACCCGTTATCATCAGTTATGTTGATGGTATAAGCAGCGATACTTTGCACTCGGTTATTATCCCTCTGCGCAACAGCAACCGTGTAACGGCCCTTAGGCAGCCCGACGGCTCGTTTAAGGTAAGCGAAACCGTTAATTTAACTTTAACGCAACCAACTTTAAAGCAAGGGGTGGTGCGCACCAGCCTCTATCAAGCCGGCCTCGAGGTAGGGATACCGGCTAATCGTTTAGCCCAAATTTTTGATATTTTTGCCTTTTCGGTCGACTTCCAGCGTGATATTTTTGCCGGCGATGAGCTGGCCGTTATCTACGAAGAACTTGTTGACACACGCGGTAATGTGGTTGGTACCGGTAACCTACTGGCCGTTAAACTTACCACACGCGGCCAGCCGCGCCAAGCTTATAGCTTTGATGGCGATTTTTTTGATGAAAACGGCGAAAGTATCCGCCGCGCTTTACTATTAACCCCCGTGCAAGGCGGCCGCTTAACCAGCAGCTTCGGCACCAGACGCAACCCGATAAGCGGCTTTACCGAGCACCACCCGGCCCTTGATTTTGCCGCTCCAATGGGCACGCCGATTATGTCCGCCGGTGATGGCGTGGTGGTACACCGCGGCTGGGACGCTCGCGGCTACGGTAACTATGTGGTGGTTCGCCATAACAACAGCTACGAAACTTTGTACGCCCATATGTCGCGCTTTAACAACCTAGCTCCTGTAGGGGCCAGAGTTGCTCAAGGACAAACCATTGGTTATATCGGCTCTACCGGCCAATCGACGGGGCCGCACGTGCATTACGAGATAAGACGCAACGGCGTGCGCCTTAACCCGGCAGTTGCCGTAGCCAATATGCCCAGCGGCCGCAGCTTAACTGCCGGTGAACGGCCCGTTTTTATTGAGCATATCCATGATTTGGCAGCACAGCTTAACCCTTAATGAAAATTTTTATACCCAGTTAGGCATAATAGGTTTTGTTATGGCCCTAACTTTAGTTATGGCTTTATTAGGTTACTTGCTGTTAAAGCATCTAACCAAAACGAATGACTTTTTAACCGGTATTTTTAAAAAATCTCCGGTTAAGATTTATTTAATTATCGCCAGTTTATTGCTATCGTTTATAATTTATGAAACCAGCCAAATTTTTATCGATTTTTGGCTTTACCTGTGGCGTGATTTAACCCTCTTCTTACTTTTATTAGCAGGATTTATTATTTTTCAGCTAATTTTACAACCTATAACTTTTTACGCTAAGTCTTTTTATAAAGAGCAAGGGCGCAAATTACCTTATAAACGGCTTATTTTTTCTTTAAATTTTAATTTATTCTTAACAGTCGGGCTCATTTTTATACTTAACCAACGAAGTGTTCAATTTTCCTTTATAGAGACCAAATTATGGCAGATTGGTTTTTTCTTTATCGTTTTTACCTTGCTGGCCTTACCTATCCTTACACTTAATCATTTTGCCAAAATTATTATCAACTTTAATAAAAATAATATCATTAAAATAAATATTATTAAAGTTATTTTATGGCCTCTTAATTTATTATTTTTAAGCGGCTTTAGTCGGCTTATTGCCGGCACCTTATCATCTGATAACGTTAGTAAATTTTTTAATATAGTAACTTTTTGCTCTTTAGTAGCAGCCAGCGCTTACTTGCTTTATGCCGGCATTAATTTACTACAATATTACTTTGTAAAACTAAAAAAAATAAACGATTCTTTAATTAGTTTAGCCGCTTTAATGAGCAAAATTACCATCATTTTTAGCGCTTTATTACTTATTATCAGCCGAATTAGCGGGCAATCACTTACCGGCGTTATGGCGGCTTTGGGAATAGGCGGCCTAGCTATTGCTTTAGCCAGTCAAGATTTATTAAAAAATTTAATCGGCGGTATCGCCGTTATGTTAGATAAACCTTTTAAACTGGGTGAAAATATTAGCGCGCTTGGTTTTAGCGGTAAGGTAGAAGAAATTGGCTTTAGAAGTACCCGCATCCGCACCGCCGAAGGTTTTGAAGTAAATTTACCTAATAGCTCCGTATCTTCTTCACCCATCAGTAATAACGATAAAAGGTTAAACCAAGTGCGTAACTTTAACTTACATTTAAGTTACGATAACCCGCCGGAGGCCCTTAATAAAGCGCTAACCATTATTAAAACCATTTTAGATGAACATAAAAACGAGCTTGACCCCGTGCAGGGTTATGGCACCAGCTTTAGCGAATTTAAAGATTGGGCTTTAGCTATTAATATTTATTATTCTTACATAAATTTTAATGATAAAATAGCCCGAGACAATTTTAACCAGCTTATTAATTTTAAGATTATTGAAAGGTTTGAGCAAAATAACATAAAACTTGCCGTAGCCAAGCTGGTTTATTAGCCCGCAAAAACCGATAATTTAAGTAAGGGTAAAGATGTGGCTAATCCGTCAGAAAAATTTAAACAAATTTTAGTATACACGCATTTTTTAGTGCGCAGGCCATTTAATTATCTGCGCAGCTTAAGAGAGAGCATTAATATTAAGATTAATGCCTTTATTGCTTTTAAATTAAAGCCAATTTTTTCGCGCCGTAACACTTTTTTTAATGCTCATTTTTTATTGCTGGGGCTTTTTGCTAAAGCCGATGGGGCTATTAATAATGAAGAATCTAATTTAATTTGGGATTATGTTAAACATAAATTAAAGCTAGACGGCAAAGAACAAACCAAAGCGATGCGTATTTTTTTTAACGCCGGCCATAAAGCCGAAAATTTTACCGAAACCAGCCAACTTATTAGCCGTATGACGGCCGGTAATGTTGAGCTACTAAGCCCCATCTTTGAAGTTTTAAGTGAGCTCGCGGTGGCCGATGGAGCCCTTTGTAAACAAGAAGAACATTATTTAACCGAAGCTATGCACATTTTTAAGATGGAACGTTACGAAGGCAGCAGTCATAAAAACCCTTACACTATTTTAGGTTGCCACCCAGATGACAATGTAGATAAAATTAAAAAAACTTATAAACGTAAAATAGCCGAACTTCACCCCGACCGTTTAGCAACGTTAGGATTACCCAAAGAGTTTATTAACTTTAGTACGGTAAGGTTTCATGAAATTCAGCGGGCTTACGAAATTATTAAAGCTAAAAGGCAAATTAGGTAAATGATTATTGTTTTAGAAGGGCTCGACTGCTCGGGCAAAAGTACCCAAGCCAAACTTATTAGTAATCAATTAACACAATTAGGCATTAATAACAAATGGCTGCATTTTCCTAGCTTAGATAAAGATAGCGCTTTTGCCGAAGCTACCGGCAATCTTTTACAAGGTAAATTTGGTAAACTTAGTACTTTAAATCCTTATTTATGCGCTTTAGTTTTTGCCGCCAATCAATTTAGTGAAAAAGATAAATTAATTGATGATAAAGTTATTATTTTAGATAGATATTTTTACAGCAATATGGCTTATCAAGCCGCCAATTTGCCTACTCCAGCAGAAAAAGAGGCTTTTACTTTATGGCTGGCTAAAGCTATGTTAAGCGATTTTACTATGCCCAAAGGCGATTTAATTTTTTACCTTAATGTACCGGAGCAAGCGCACCAAAAACTTTTGCAGCAAAAAATTGCCAATAAAAAAAATGATATTTACGAAGAAGAGTGGCAGTATCAACAGCAAGTTAAGGCTGAGTACTCCCGGCTAGCCAAACTATACAATTTTATTTGCGTTGATTGCGGTGAGGGTGAAAATATGGCTGCACCGCATTTAATTAACCAACGTTTAATGCCGCATATCTTAAAAAAATTGGAGTAATTATGTATATAGGTGCCCATGTTTCGTCTAGCGGTGGCGTTAGCCATAGTGTAGCTAACGCTTTGGCTATTGGCGCCAACGCCTTTGCTTTATTTACCGGCAGCCCAAGATCGTATACGCGTAATCTTTTTGCAGAGGAAGAAATTGCCTTATTTAAAAGCGCTTTAATAGCCGCCGATATTAAAATTGATAACATTTTACCTCATAATAGTTATCTTGTCAATTTAGCTAGTCCGAAAGAAGACATATTTTTAAAATCTAAACTGGCTTTTAAAGGGGAAATTGCTTGCTTAAACCAGTTGGGTTTAACTAGGCTTAACTTTCACCCCGGCTCGGCAGGGAAAGGCGGCGATAGGGCAGCCGCTGTGCAGCAGCTGGCCGATAACTTAAAAATTTTAATTGATGAAAGTGAACATGTTTGTTTGGTGATAGAAAATACAGCCGGTCAAGGCGGTTACTTAGGCAGCAGCTTTGAAGAGTTAGCCCGGATAATCGAGCTAACTAACCGTCCGGAAAGATTAGGCGTTTGCCTTGATACCGCTCACCTTTGGGCCGCCGGTTACGACTTACGTAGCCTTGATAACTACCGGCAAGTGATGGCCGATTTTGATAGATTGATTGGCCGTAATTTTTTAAAAGGAATGCATATTAACGATAGCAGCCAACCCTTTGCGGGCCATACCGATCGCCATGCCTCACTAGGGGAAGGGTTATTGGGTGATAGTTTTAAATGGATAGCACAAGATAAATACATGCATACCATACCTTTAATTTTGGAAACCCCAAACCTCGATAAATGGCCGGACGAAATTGAGTGGCTAAGACAGCTGGCTAATTAAGAAATAATCTTATAGCCACTAAAAAAACTCATTATTTATACCTTACCTCCATTTGTTTTTTGCCTAGATATTACAGCCACTATTTTAACAATTAAAAAATAGGGCAAAAAGTCCTTACTTAAAAAATAATCTTTGACTTAACGGCACAGTTGGTATATAATTATAATATCATTAATCAATATACTAGGAGGAAAAGTTATGAATATTGGAAAATGGCTGCAAACCATCGATACCCACACGATGGGCGAGCCAACCCGTATCGTTGTAGCAGGCCTGCCGCCCCTTAGGGGGGCAACGGTGATGGAAAAGAAAAAAGACCTAGAGGCTAACTACGATTGGATTCGCCAAGTACAAATTTTTGAGCCGCGCGGGCACAAAGATATGTTTGGCGCTTTTTTGGTAGAGCCTACCCAACCGGAGGCCGATTTTGGCGTTATCTTTTCGGATAGCGGCGGTTACCTAAATATGTGCGGGCACGGTACTATTGGGGTGGCCACTATGCTGGTAGAGATGGGTTATGTGCCAAAAGTGGAGCCTTACACCAATTTAACCTTAGAAACACCGGCCGGACTGGTTAAAGTAAAGGTTACCGTAGAAAATAAGCGGGTAAAATCGGTTACCTTTACCAATGTGCCATCGTTTATTTACAAACAAAACTGCACCGTTAATCTGCCGGGCGTTGGTGATGTTACCTTTGATATTTCGTTTGGCGGCAGTTTTTTCGCCATCATTCACGCCGAACAACTTAAGCAAAAGTTACACCGCGAAAACTTACCGGCGCTTGTACCTTTGGCGCTTAAATTGCGCGATATTATTAACCAAACTATCCCTATGAAGCACCCCACTTTGCCCATTACAACGGTAGACCTTGTCGAAATTTACGACACATCGGCCAACCCGAGCGCCAATGCGCAAAATGTGGTGGTTTTTGGTGATGGTAATGTCGACCGCTCGCCATGCGGCACCGGTACCTGCGCCAAGCTGGCCCTGCTTTATGCCGAAGGCAAAATTGGCTTTAACCAGCCGTTTGTTTACGAAAGTATACTTGGCACAACGTTTACCGGTGAGATTTTAGGAGAAACTTTGGTAAAAGATACTAAAGCCATCATTCCGCAAATTACAGGCTCGGCTTACATTACCAGCATAAACCAACTGGTTATTGATGAGAACGACCCCTTTAAGCACGGCTTTCAGCTGTAAAACTGGAGGTTTCTTTTTATAATTCGAGGCTTTGCGGATATATTTTCCCAAAAGCCTCGTTTTTATAAACTGTAATTTAATTTTGTTCTAAATGGCAGCAGGTTTTTTGCGCTTCTCCCAGCGGTCTGCCGCTATCCAAAGCAATAAAAGAACCAAAAGTTGCAGCAAAATGGCGGGACCAAAACCACCTAAAAGCTCCGGCAGATAAATTCGTCTTCCCGAGTACAAAAACG
>WRBN01000026.1 GCA_009784515.1 Spirochaetaceae bacterium
GAACAATTTAATAATAATTTTATGGATAGTCAAAATATGCAAATAGCTCTAAGTTTTGTTGGCAAAGAGGTCGAAATAATAAGAGCAGATGGGCAAAGCGAAAGTGGAAGGGTACAATCTTACAACTTAAACACAGGAATGCTCCGGGTAGGAAACCGGTATTTTGCACCGGAGGAAATTACCTCTATCATCGCCCGCGATGACGCGCCAATCGTTATAGAACGTACCGTTGTGGCAGGCGAACAAGAAATTACAGGAAATATAGGAGAATAACTGGCTATGATGCGCTCACTTTACTCTGGAGTATCAGGGTTACAAAACCACCAAACTAGGCTTGATGTCATTGGTAACAACGTTGCCAATGTTAATACTATTGGCTTTAAACGCAACCGCGTAAACTTTCAGGATATGCTTTATCAAACGGCACAAGGGGCCACGAGACCTACCGATGATTTAGGCGGTATCAACCCGCGCCAAGTTGGTCTTGGTGTAAGCGTAGCTACTATCGATACTATCCATACGCAAGGCAGTATGCAAACTACCGGCGTACGCAGCGACCTTGCTATTCAGGGCGATGGCTTTTTTATTTTGCGTCAGGGCGAAAATAATTTTTATACCCGCGCCGGCGCTTTTGGTATTGATGCCGAAGGTGTGCTGGTTAATCCTGCTAACGGTATGCGTGTGCAAGGCTGGGCCGCCACCGAAGAAGGCCAAGTAAATGCCAGCGGTGATGTAGGCGATTTGCGTATTCCTATTTACAATAAAGAGCCGGCCCGTGCTACTACTATGGTAGAAATGATGAGTAACCTTAATAGTAACAGCCCTACCGGCGAAACTGCGTGGGTGATAGACCGCACTATCTTTGATAGTTTTGGTAACACCCATCAGCTGCGTATTGAGTATGCCCGTGTGGAAGGTGAGCCCAATACGTGGATAGGCAGTGTTTTTATTAATCCCGAAATGGGAGAAGACGGTGTTTTAACTAACCCCACCAACTTGGCGGTAACGATAGACGGCGCCGAGCTTTCGGAAGACGGCACCCAATTTACCATGCGTTTTGATAACCGCGGGGCCTTAGCTAGCTTGGGCGGCGCCGACCCGCTTATCGCCGAAGGTAGATTAGCCATTAGCGTGGCCTTTGATGTGCCTACCAGCAACGAAGATGAAGACGGCGCCTTAATGAGGCAAGAATTTGACGTAATGGTGGGTACTGTAGGCAGCTTTGAAGACAGTACCACGCAAACGGCTCAGGTTAGCAGCAATAAAGCCTTTAGGCAAGACGGCTTCACGATGGGTTATTTAACCAGTTTTAACATAGATGCCAACGGTTATATTAACGGTGTTTACACCAACGGCCAAAGCAGGATATTAGGGCAAATAGCTTTAGCTACCTTTACCAACCCCGGCGGCCTAGAGAAGAGCGGCGATACCAACTTTATCCGCACCACTAACAGCGGCGAGGCTTTAGTAGACCCTGCCAATGTGGCCGGTAAGGGCAGGTTAGCAGCCGGTATGCTGGAGATGAGTAATGTCGATTTATCCGAAGAGTTTGTCGATATGATTGTGGCGCAAAGGGGTTTTCAGGCTAACAGCAGGGGTATTCAAACGGCCGATACTCTATTGCAAGAGATATTAAATTTAAGATAGTTAAGAGGTAGTAGTTAATAGTTGAAAAATGGGCGGCTTAGCCGCCTTTATAAAGGCCAGTTGTAGTTATTAGTTTTTAACTATTATCTATTAATTTGAAAAAAAGATGATAAAATTAACGTTACTTGGTAAGGCGGGCAAAACTTTTTATTTAAATCCGCATATTATTGAGCATATTGAGCTGGTGCCCGATACCACTATTACTTTGCTTTCGGGCCGGGTAATAGTGGTAAGCGAAGATTACGAAACCATTACCGAGCGAATAATTGATTACAGACGTAAAATTGGGGCCTTTAAGAACGAGGAGTAAACAAAGAGGATTATGGATACCACAAGTATATTTGGGTTAGTTTTAGGTATTTCAATGATTGTGCTTTCCATGTTATTGGGAGGCGCAGGTTTAGGGCTGTATGCCGACTTACCATCGGCCGTTTTGGTTATCTTTGGCTCACTTGGTACTACTATTATGAGTGTGGATATGGCTACCCTCAGGGCTTTACCTAAGGCTATGCGTAAAGTATGGAACCGCGATAAAATAAACGTGCAAGAAATTATTATGCAGTTAGTGGGTTTTAGCGAAAGCGCCCGTAAAGATGGTTTACTTAGCCTTGATGACAGCGTAAAAGATGTAGAAGATTCGTTTTTACAAACCGGCCTGCGTTTAATGGTTGACGGTACCGACCCTCTCATTATTAGGCGTATCTTAGAGCTGGAACTTGAGCAATTAGAAGAAAGACACGGGAGAGTAGTAAGTTTTTTCACCAAATGGGCTACTTATGCGCCGGCTTATGGTATGATGGGTACCGTTATTGGGCTGGTAGCGATGATGGCTAACATGACCGATAGCTCCGCTATCGGTCGCGGTATGGCGCTGGCCCTTATTACTACTTTGTATGGTTCGTTTGTAGCCAACGTCTTTGCCTTGCCTGTAGCCGATAAACTTATGGTACGTAACGATATGGAGCTGGAAACTAAAGTTATTATGATGGAAGGTATTTTATCTATCCAAAGCGGCGAAAACCCACGTTTATTAGAGCAAAAACTTTATGGCTTTTTACCGCCTAAACAGCGACCGGCTCAAAAAGAAATTTAGCTAAATTTTTTGGCTGATTAATTAAGGAAAGATAGATGGCACGAACAAAGAAAAAAGAGCAAAAAGCCGGTACCGGCTGGTTAATGACCTTTACCGACATGGTTACCTTGTTGCTGGTTTTCTTTGTTTTAATGCTTGGCGACCCGGTAACCGATAACAACCGTATGCAATTAGTATTGGCCAGCTTTAGCGGCTTAGGCCCTTTAACCGGCGGTATGACATTAAGCCCCGGCCGGTTGGCGCAAATGGGGGCTTCGGTAGAGGCGTTTCCTTCCAACCAGCGGGCGGCCTCGCTGGACCAAGCAATCGAGCGGGCTATTTCGGCCATTCGTACCGAAACCCAAAATATGCTACAGGTAGAACATATCCCCGAGCGCGGTATCGTTATTACCTTAACCGGTGATGCCTTTTTTAGGCCGGGCAGCCCCGATGTAGATATTGAACGCACACGTACCATTTTAGATAATTTGGCTCATCTTTTTAATAGCGCCGAGCTTTTTGGCCGCACCTTTAGGATAGAGGGCCACACCGATAGCCAAGAGACAAGCCCGTTTTTTAGGAGCGGCTGGGAACTATCGGCGGCTAGGGCCAATAATATTTTGCATTATTTGGTGGATTTTGGCGCACCGCAGCGGCAGTTTCAGGTAGTGGCATATTCTAATATGCGGCCGGCCAGAGGGTTCGAGGCCAATACGCCCGAAAACAGGGCGATGAACAGGCGGGTAGAGATAGTTATACTTACCGATGGGCAGCTTTAGGTAAAGTAATTTGTTCTTTATAATTTGGGGAGAGAGAAAGGGCTTTAGCTTTTCTTTACTTTGCCCGATTATATAAAAGAGTTAAGGTAAAATAAAGACAAGGGAGTAAAACACTATGAGTGATACCATGGATGACGACTTAGGCGGCAGCAGTGACGATTCATCTAAACCAAAAAAACGCGGCAAACTTAGTGGTGGTTCTGGCCTTGTAAAAATTCTTACGGTGGTAGTAGGGGCTATTTTGGTACTGGTCTTTACCGTAACGGTGTCGGTTATTGTCTTCACTATTATGAATAGAGGCAATGCCGGCGAGCGTTTAAGCGGCTTATCTAACCAATATATAGGTGTGCCCGATTTTGACTTTGCCGAACCTATCGAAATACGCGGCCGCACCAACGACCGTGTACCGCGCACCTTTGTGGTAACGGTGGTGTTGGGTTACAGAATGGGCGAAACGGCTACTTCGGAAGAAATTATGCGCCGCCGCAGTCAGCTGCAAGATTTAATCCGCAGCTTTTTTAGCGAACAAAGCGTTGATGATTTTGCGGCCAGTAACGAAAATCAGTTAAAGGCCGAGCTGGAGCAACGGATTAACCGTATATTGAGCAGGGGTAGTGTAAGCACTATTTTATTTACTAATTTTATGGTAGATTTTTAAAGGTGAGTAAGGCATGACAGAAGTTCTTTCGCAAGATGAAATAGACCAACTCCTCTCTACAATTAATAGCGGCGGTATCCCTACCGAAGAGGTAAATGCCGTTAGCTCGCCTAAAAATAAAAATGTTAAAATTTACGATTTTAAGCGGCCCGATAAATTTAGTAAAGAGCAAACGCGTACTATCCAATTAATGCACGAAACCTTTTCGCGCCTGTCTAGTACCAGCTTAAGCGCCCAGCTGCGCAGCTTAGTTAATATGCACGTAGCCAGCGTAGACCAGCTAACTTACGAAGAATTTGTGCGCTCTATTCCCAGCCCAACGGCGCTGGCCGTTATTAGTATGGACCCGCTTAAGGGCCAAGCTATCCTCGAGATAGACCCGGCCATTACTTTTTCTATCATCGATTTACTGTTTGGCGGTACCGGTGAGGGCAGCAAAGTAAACCGCGAGCTTACCGAAATTGAGCAGGCGGTACTCGAGAGTATCGTGGTGCGTATATTAGGTAATATGAAAGAGGCGTGGGGGAACGTTATCGAGCTTAGAGCACGTTTAAGCCAGATAGAAACCAACCCGCAATTTGCCCAGATTGTGCCGCCTAACGAAATGGTTATTTTGGTTACTATCCAAACTAAGGTAAAAGATATTGAGGGTATGATGAACTTTTGTATCCCGTATCTTACCCTAGAGCCTATTATTAGTAAACTTAGTTCGCAATATTGGTTTAGCAGCGTGCGGCGCGGCTTTACCACCGAAAATATGATAACGCTGCGTGATAAATTAAGCCAAGTAAGCGTGGATATTGCCGCCGAAGTAGGGGCAATGGAAGTGGCCGTTAAAGATGTGGTAGAGCTAAAGGTGGGCGATATTATTAGGCTGCCTAACACCAAAAAGACCGACCCGTTAATTTTGCGCATTGGTAACCGGCCTAAATTTGAATGCCGTCCCGGCCTTGTAGGCCGCAAAGTGGCGGTACAAATTACCAAAAAGCTGGAAGAACTTTACGCCGAAGAATACGAAGAGCTGGTAAAGAATGAGGGAGATGACGAATAATGATGGGAGATGGAGCTCTTTCACAAGATGAAATAAACGCCCTGCTTTCCGGCAACAATCTTGGTGAAGTTAGCGAAGAAAACGGTATTACCGATAGTCAGCTTAACAAAATTAAAGAACTGTTTAAAACGGCGGCTACCAGCTTAGGCAACGTAATGAGCAGTATGGCCGGCCCCGATGTAGCCGTTAAGTTATTGGGCGCCGGGATTAGCAGTAAAGAAGAATTGCTGGGCGCTTTAGAAGATAAAGTTTTTGATATTACCGTAAATTATAGCGGCGATGTCAATGGCGGCCATTATTTTTTAATTAACGAAAGCGATGCACTCGCTTTTGGTTCGCTGCTGGTAGGCCAGCCGATTGATAGTGTAGACGGCGAGGTAGAAAGCGCCTTTAGCGAGCTTTTTAGCCAGTTTACCGGCGGTATGGTTACCATTATTAGTATGCAAACGGGCAAAAATTTTTCGCCGGTAGCTGCCAATGCCCAGCTGGCCGATAAAGGCTTAAGCCGTATTCCCGGCGCTTTTATCGAACTTAAGTATGAAGTAACTTTTGACGATAAGCAGTTTATATTGTACGAAATTTTTGATGAGTATGTAGCCGGCTCTTTCGAGAATAATCAAAATGAAGGTAGTAGTGTAAAAATGAGTGATAGCAATCAGTTTAGCGGGGGGGCCGGTAAGGGGCAAACTCCAAATGTGCAAGGGGTGCAATTTCCCAACTTAACAGCTGGCGGCGGTAGCAGCGAAAACCATAATATCAGCCTACTCATGAATGTTCAGATGGAGCTTACCGTCGAGCTGGGTCGCGCCAAATGGCAAATAAAAGATATTTTAGGGCTGGGCGAAGGCACGATTATCGAGCTGGATAAGCTGGCCGGTGAGCCCGTTGATATATTGGTTAATCATAACCTGATTGCCCGCGGCGAAGTGGTGGTTATTGACGAAAACTTTGGTGTGAGAGTAACCGAGATTATCAGCGGTATGGATAAATTTGCAGGTAATAACTAAAAGCTATGAAAACCATTAAAGGCGGTTTATTAACCGCTTTTCTTTTATTATTTTCCTTTGCTTTATTAGCCCAAGAGGCCGAACCCACCGGTGAAGAAAGCATTATTATAGCCGATAACCCCGAGAACGAACTTTTTATCGGCGAGGCTACCGGCGGCGGGGCCATCTCTTTTGTGCGGCCTATCATTGCTTTATCTGTAGTTATTGCTTTACTTTACGGTTTATTTTATTTATTTAGGCGGCTGGCGCGCCCAAAAGGGCAGCAAAGCGAAGTGATACAGGTGCTGGCCACTAAAAATTTAACTAACCAAACGGCTGTGCATATTGTAGAAATTGAAGGGAAATTATTTATTTTAAGCTCTGGTGAAGATATTCATTTAATTAAAGAAATTGAAGCCGGCGAATATAGCGATAGCTTAAAGCTAACTTTAAGCCGTAATAACGAACAAACTAAAAGTTTTGCCCAGTTAATTGGCGATAAACTGCGCGAAAATAACCTAGAGTTTAAACGGCCTAACCGTAACTCACTTGATGAGCAACAAAAACGCCTGCGCGACTTAACTAAAGGGAATGAGGGAGAATAGCCTGTGAAGAGAGGATTACTGTTATTCTTGTTATTAGGTTTAGCTCAGCTCGCTCAAGCGCAAGTAGGGCCGGCCGCACCGCTAGGCCCCGATTTACTGCCGGGCGGCACTATCCCTATTCCTTTTATCGAGTTATCGATGAGTGAGGCCGCCAGCGGCAGCGAAGTAGCTTTAAGTATTCAGTTAATGTTATTGCTGGCGGTGCTTACCTTAGCCCCTTCTTTTGCCGTGCTTTTAACCAGCTTTTTGCGTATCTCTATCGTTTTTGATTTTGTTAAAAGAGCGATGAGTTTACAGCAATCACCGCCGCCGCAAGTACTTAACGGGGTAGCCCTCTTTTTAACCATCTTTATAATGTGGCCAACTTTTAGCGATATTTACAACAACGCCATTCAGCCGTTAAGTAACGGCGAAATTAGCGTAGCCCAAATGTATACCGAAGCCGAGCGGCCCATTAGGTTATTTATGTTTAGGCAAATGAGCGATAACCCCGAAAATATCCGCCTGTTTATGCGTATGCGCGGGCTGGAAGACCCGCACACGTTAGCCGATGTGCCAACGCATGTGCTTATCCCGGCTTTTATCTTAAACGAACTTACCATTGCCTTTAAAATTGGCGTTTACATTTTTGTGCCGTTTATTATTATTGATATGGTGGTGGCCAGCTGTTTAATGGCGATGGGTATGATAATGCTCCCGCCGGTGATGATAAGTATGCCTTTTAAGCTTATCCTGTTTTGGTTACTAGACGGCTGGAACTTACTGGCCCGGCAAATATTCTTAAGTTTTAATATTTAAATTAGATAAAAGTTAAAAATTGACGGTTGACACGATTTCAATAATTGTTATAATCTCTTAATTCTTAATTTGTTATATAACGGCTAAATCGATTAAACTGCCAATGGCCTTATCGGGGCTTTCTTCTTTATTTAAAATACGTATTACATTTTGAAAGAGCGGCAGCTTAAGTTTGTGCCGTTTAATTATTTTATCTATGGCAATGGCGGCAAAAATGCCTTCGGGCAAGTAGCCAATATCTTTGGTAACTCTTGCGGTTAAGTCGTAAATATTTTTGTAGTTATCTAAAATATTATCGCTTACTATTTGTTTGCCAAAACGGCGGTTGCGGCCATAAACACTGCGGCAAGTTACTTCAAGGTCGCCAATGCCAGCAATGCTAGCAAAGGTTTCGCTGTGGGTAGCCCCCATCGCTTTGCCGATAATCATTATTTCGTTTAACCCGGTAGCCAGTAAAAAACTTTCGGTGTTATCGCCAATTAAGCTGTAGCGTTGTCCTAAAGCTTCCAGTAAACCAAAGGCAATGGCCACCACGTTTTTAGCGGCGGCGCAAACTTGCACGCCGGTTACATCTAAGCTGGCAAAACCTTTTAAAAAGCTGCAACTTAAGGCTTCGCGCACCGCTATCGAGTTAAGCGGGTTGTTACTGGCCGAAACTAAGGCGGTAATTTTGCCTTGCCCAAGTTCTTCGGCGTGGCTGGGGCCGCTTACATAAACCATATTATTTTTGTAAAAACCGGGTAAATAATTTTCGAGCACATCAAGGATAAGTTTGGGGTCGTCTTTTTCGCTGGCAAATAAAAACCCTTTGGTAAGACAGGCAATAATGGCTTTGCCTTCGGCCACACAAGGAATATTGGTAAGTTTACGCGCCGTTTCTAATAAGAAGGCGCTGGGGGTTACCAAAAAGATAATATCTTTATCGCTGGCGGCTTCGGTTAAATTGTTGGTAGCTACTAAGTTAGCCGGTAACTCTATTTTGGGCAAAAATTGTTCGTTAATGTGTTTGTGGTTAATATTGTGGGCCGATTCGGCATCAAAGCACCATAAAGTTACCTCCAGCCCTTTTAAAGCGAGTGTGCGGGCAATGGCTGTGCCAAAGGCACCGCCGCCAATTATACCGATACGTTTGTTAAGTCTTTCCACAATTTTTACCTCTTGTTTTATAGGGTTAAGGCCCGCCGTTTTAGCCGATTTTGCCGGCCAAAGTTTGCTCGATAACCCAAGCGACGCCGTCTTCTTCTAGGCTGGGGCAAATAACATCGGCATAAGCTTTTACTTTTTCACCGGCTTGCCCCATAGCTACACCAACGCCGGCACGTTTTAACATATCAAAATCGTTGGTGCCATCACCTACGCCCATCACTTCGTCCATGGTTAAGCCGTAATGAGCCGCTACCTGCATTAAGGCAAGGCCCTTGCTGGCTAGTTTGGGCCAAATCTCTAGGTAGTTATCGGCATGGCCGGCTTCCTGTAAATAAGGATAATCATTTAAAACTTTATTGGCAAGCCACTTACCGCCATGTAAAGCAATTATTTTAGCGGCGTAGTTAAGGTCGAATAAATTTTCTTTTTTGCTAAACCATTGTTTAAAGCCCAGCTCCTCACTTTCTTCGCTGCAATGCACCATATCGTACTCGGTACAAACGGCAAGCTTTATTTCTTTACTAAGCATAGCATTAACTAAGCTTATGTAATCGGGCTTAGCTATAGCTACCTTACTGTGCACCACCCCATGCGTATCGATAACGGTAGCCCCGTTATTTAAAATTTGCGGCCCTTTAAACTTTAAAGATTCAAAATGATGTTTAACGGCGTTGTACCAGCGGCCGGTGGCAAAAACCACAATTATCCCTTTGCGCTGGGCGTTTTCTATGGCCTCTTTAACGGGTTTGGTAATATATTCGTAATTTTGATGGTTAGGATTGGGGGTTACGCAGGTACCGTCCATATCTAAGGCAATTAATTTTATCATATCGACATAGTAGACTAAAAAAAATAAAAAGTCAAAGGAGGAGGAAATTAATAATTGAAAAAATTGTTTTAATTCTTAATTCTTAATTCTTAATTCTTTTGTCCGATAATATAACAAAAAGAGGAACTAACTTTGAACGAGGCCAAAGTAATTCAGCGGGGCATCGAGTTTTACCAAAAAGGTGAATACTCTAAGGCCCTCGAACGTTTTACAACATCGGGTTTAACCTTACAAGGTAACTACGAACTCATGTTTTACTTGGGCTTAACCTATGCACGGCTAGGGAATAACGATAAATCTATTGAATTATTAGATAGCGTCCAACATTTAGATAGCGATTTTAACCGCCAGTTGCAAAGCCGGTTGGCGTTATGTTATATTTATGTAAAGTTACAGCGTTATGCCGATGCCGATATAATCATCACTGTTTTGTTGGAGCAGGGGATAGAAAAAGCCACCATCTACGCTCTGCGCGGCTACAGCGCCGAGCAGCAAGGCGATAGCTTTGCCGCCGTGCGGGCTTACAAACGGGCTATAGAGCTGGAGCCCGATAATAATAATGCTTTAAATAGTTTAGGTTATTTATATGCTAAACAAGGCCAAAATTATGACGAAGCTTTAATTTATTTGCGCCGAGCAGTGTCGCTGCAACCAAAAAACCCGGCTTATTTGGATAGTTTGGGTTATCTTTGTTATAAAATGGGGAAAGGGCGCGAGGCTATCGATTATTTAACGCGGGCTTTGGCCCTAGATGAAACGAACGAAACTATTCAGGATCACCTTAGTTTGGTACAGGGGTAAAGGGTGAGAAAGTTACCATTAATAATAACTTTACTATTTATAGCTTTTTTTACATTAGCGCAGCAAAGTCCGCAAGGGCCGGCAACGGCGCTTAATATTGCCGCCGAAGACCAATTTGTTTGGGGTGTCCGCGCCTTTCACGAAGGGCTTTACAATCAAGCTTTGCTCGATTTTGAGCGGGCGTTAACTATGCGCCCCGAAGAAGCCCGCTTTCGTTTGTGGGCCGGTATGGCCAGCTACTACGCCGGGCTTAATCAGGCCGCCTTTAACCATTGGCAAAGTATGGCCGGCGATGCTACCGAAGGCGGGGCTTGGCTAAACAGTAAAATTGATACGCTTGCCTTTAGGCAAAGCCCGTTTTTTAATAATGTGCACAGCGATAGCTGGGCTATCCGCCACGAAATTATTGAGCAAGGCCGTAACGCCCGCTTTTTACGGCCCAGCAGCGTGCGTGCCGACCCGCTGACCGGCGGGGCACTGGTGGTGGGTTTTGGCAATAACACGGTGGTAAGGTACGATGTCAATGGCACTATGTTGCGGTTGTACCGCGGCCAAATTGCCGAGTTTGACGGCCCTTACGATGTGCTTCCGTTGGCCGACGGTAGTTTTTTTGTGAGTGAGTTTTTAGCCAACCGTATCTCGCTGGTGAGTGAGCTGGGGTTTAGGCTTAATGTTTTTGGCCATACCGCCGAAAGCGGCGGGCTGCGCGGGCCGCAATTTTTAGCCGCCGATGACAACGGCTTTTTATATGTAAGTGATTGGGGCACGCGGCGGGTCGTAAAATTTGATTTTAACGGCAATCATATTATGGATATTGGCCGCCCCAGCGCCGGTTTTGCCGGCTTACGCGGCCCGGCCGGTATTGCGCTTGGCCCTACCGAACTTTATGTGGTAGACCGCAGCGAAAACGTTATTTATGTGTTTGACCATTTTGGCAACTACCTGCGCGAGCTGGGACGCGGTATTTTAGTTAATCCCGAAGGGCTAACGCTTTACCGTAATAATTACTTAATTATCGCCGATGGCCGGCGGGTAATGATGGCCGATTTACAGCAAAACATTATTATTCAGCTGACCGACCTTGAAGGGCGGGCCAGTCAAATTATGCAAGTATCTTTCGACCGTAATAATAATTTAATGGCTGTAGATAACCGTAGCGGCCGCCTAACTTTTTTAAGCAGGTTATCCGATTTATACGGCGGCCTCTTTGTCAATATCCCGCGTGTTAATATCGATAACTGGCCCACCATTACCGTTGAGGTAGCGGTGCAAAACCGCTCCGGCACCAGCTTAGTCGGTTTAACCGAGCCTAACTTTTTATTGCGCGAAAACGGCGGGGAAGTAGCCCGCAGCCGCTTTAATATGCCTACTTATCAAGTAGCCAGTCTGGATATTCCGCTGGTCGGCCGGTTGCAAGGTGCGGTGGTGGTAGAGGCAAGTATCGATGCCTTAACGTTAAACCAGCAAATGGCACGCGGCGTGAGCGACCTTTACCGGGCCATTGAGGGACGCGGCAGCTTAAACTTTTTTTGGGCCGGCGAGCAACCCATTGCCGAGCAAGCAGCTGCGGGCGATTTAACGGCTTTGGCCATTTACAACCGGCGTTTTGCCGAGCTGGCCAGCGCTAATTGGCGTTTTGACAGCGCCATTAGGTTAGCTGCCAACAGTTTAATCCCGCGTACCGGCCGGCAAGCTTTATTCTTTTTAACCACCGGGCGCGATTCGTTGTTGGCTTTTGAGCAATATCATTTTAACGAACTGACGGCCTTTTTGCAAAATAATAACATTGCTTTTTACCCTATTTATGTGGATATGAGCAGCCGCAGCGAAGTTTACGACCATATTGCCCGCGAAACCGGCGGCCAAAGCAGCTTTTTGCACCGCCCCGAAGGATTAGGGGCCTTATTGGATATTGCCCGCAGCCGCCCTACCGGCATTTACACCATTACTTACCAAACAGATGTTAATACCTCTAATTTTAACCAGTTAAATATTTTAGAGCTAGAAGTAGCGCTTGGCCGCGAAAGCGGCAGTACGCGCAGCGGGTTTTTTGCCCCGCTTAGGTAATTAAGGGGCTACGGCTTTAGCGGTGGGTTTAAACAACCAGCTGGGTCTTACTTGTTCTAGCTTAGCTTGTCTTTCTTTAATATCTAAATACATAGTAATGGTGCGGCCTAACCCGTGCAGTCTTAGTATCCAATTACTGCTAACTTTAATGGGTTTAAAACCCAGTGTTTCGTATAACTTTCTGTCTGTTTTGTTTTTAGATAAAACATCTAATAGGCAGTAATCGTAACTAAAGTTGGTGCAAATAAAATTAATCAGCTGCGTGGTAACTTCTCTGTTGTTAAAAAGCATATTGGTGGCTAAAAAGCTAATCTCCAGCGCACGATGAGAGGTGATATGCGATTTAAAAAAATTCTGCTCGATATATTTATATAAAATTTTAGCTTTACGTTTATGAAAGATAGCCTCAAAGGTTTCCAGCTTTATTTTGCCGGTAGGCCGTTTGGTCATATCACCTATGCCGATAAAGCCGGCTACTTCGCCTTCTATTAAACAAACATAGTTCATGTCATAAATTAAAAAATCTTTAAATAATTCTTCAAGGGTGGCTTTATCTTTAGAGATGGTGGCAAAAACATCATATAAGTCATCTATAAGTACGCTAATTGCTTTGTTTATTAAATAATTATTTAGCTCGGACAACTTATATATTTTGTATTTCATGCTCAAAATATAGTACAATCGGCGGCAAAAGGCAATATTTTTATAATTTATATCTCTTTAGTAACTTCGTGGCGGTATTTAGTAACGGTACGGCGAGCGATGGGGTAACCCTGCTTGTTTAAGGTGTCGGCAATTTTTTGGTCGGAAGTGTTGGGGCTGGCCGTCAGTATATCCTTAATGGCCGCTTTAAGGGCGGTGCGGCTTACATTTTGGCCGCTATAACTAACTAAACCACTGTTAAAAAGACCGCGCAAAGCCACTAGCCCTTTAACGGTGCGGTAATATTTACCGCTTACCGCCCGGCTGACGGTGGCCTCGTGTAAATTAAGCTGGCCGCCTAATTGCTGCATAGTTAAAGATTTTAAAAAATGTTTGCCGTATAAAAAATAATCTTTTTGTGTTAAAGCTAAAGCATATCCTACCTTGAGTAAAGTTTGCTCGCGCTGGGCAAGAATATTGATAAAATTTTTAGCGTCTTTAAGTTGCTCTTTAAGTTCGCCGTTTATATTGGCGGCATTACCGCTAAAACTTTCGCTAATTTTAAGATTATAACTTTTTAATAATTTAACTACCGGCTGATTATCAATAAACTCTAAAAGTAAATCTCCTTTAATATATTGCGGTAAACTGTGGCTAAATTGTAAGCCCGGATAAGGTGTTAAGCTTTTTAAATAATGAATTAAATCATCAACTTGATTAATATTTAAATTGAGTAGCAAAGCAATTTGCTGATAATCTCTTTGCTTAACCAGCGGCAGTAAGGCTTTAAGTTGTTCTTCGTTTAAGTTAAAGTAACCTTCGGCATTAATTTGTACCGCCAAACTTTGGTAGGTATTGGCTACGGCACAACCAATGGGGTTAAAATAATTAATTATTTTTAGTAATTTATTTAAAACCATTGGTGGAATGGCCAGTCGGTTTACATCGCTGCTAAAAAAGCCGCGCTCATCTAAGTTGCTAATAATTAGTTGCCCCCAAGCTAACTCTTCGCTGGTTAAATCCTCAAGGTCAAGCTGGCTTAACAGGCGCTCGCTTAAACTTTGCTGCTGGCTAAAGTTAGCTAATACATCAAATTCGCTTTCGCTGCCGGCAAAGCTGGGGCTGCTTTCTACATCTAACTCCAGGGTTATATTTTCGTTAAGTTTTTCGGCTATTTCGGCCTCTAGGTTATAGCTGTCTAGGGCCAGCAGCTGCATACGCTGGTACAAAAGCGGGCTTTGCTGCGCCCTCTGCTGGGTACTCAAGCTAGTATTTAACATTTATAAGCTTATTATAGTACTTAGGGTGGCATTTGTCTAGCCGCTTAAAAGCGAGCAGTTAAGCTTTTTCCACCTTTAAACGTATACCAAGCACATTAAAGAGCTTCATAACGGTTTCAAAAGAAGGATTACCTTGAGGTGAGAGGCTTTTGTAGAGCCCTGCTCTGCTTAAGTTAAGTTCGTCGGCTATTTGGCTAAAATTTTTGCTGCGGCTAAAGGCGTTAAGTATTTTTATTAAATAACGCATATTATTTTTTTCTATAGCTACTTCTATACCGGTTAAAAAATCTTCTTTAGTGTTAATATAATCGGCTAAATCGTATTTACTAAGCTTAAAATCTTCTTTTGTTAAACATAGCTCTTCAAGCTCAAAATCTTCTTTGTTTATTACATCTTCCATTATCTTTACTTCCTTTTCATTTTTATGAATAATATTTAGCTAATTTCTTAGCCAATTTAATATTTCTAATTTGGCTATCTTTGTCTCCCCCTATTAGCAATACAACTACTTCGTTATCTTTTTCAATGTAATATACTCTATAACCACCATAATGAATACGAAGTTCGCAAATGCCATTTCCATTAATAATAGGTTTACTATCACCATAATCGCCAATCTCTAAACGTTCTAGCCGCTCATTAATAATGAACTTTCCTTTAATATCTTTTAATTTATAAAGCCATTTATCAAATACTTTAGTACGGATTAGCTCTTTCATAATGTAAATGTATACTATAGTTTTCACTTTGTCAATATCATATTTAAGCTACGCCGCTTAAAAGCGATTAATTAAATTTTTTAACATTAATTCTACTTTTAAAATTATTTTTGAAATATTGATTACTAAACTTATAAAAATCCAATTAACTGTTTGTTAATGATAATAATAGCTGTAGCGCCATCTAAATAGATAGTGTAATAGGGAGGATTGGCCGTTAATATGGGTAAAGAAGTTACCTCTTGGATATTACTGGGGCCGACGGGAATATCATTAAAAAGAGTTAAATAATTAAGAAGCGCTTGCTCCGACCCCCATGACGATGATGAGCTAATTTCTATGCGATTTATCTCGTATTCTTTCATTAATTGCATTAACGAGTGGTTTATCGAAGTAACCCAAAAAGTAATCCGTTTATCGTTAGTGGCTATAAAGCTGGTGTTTTGAAAAGTTAAAGAAATAAACATAAAGCCGGCATAAAAGATAATTATTTTAACAATGGAATTAAATTTATTTAATTTAAACGGTAAATTATTAAAAATATAAAGATAAATCAAGGCAAAAGCTATACCTATACTATAAAGATACCTTGAATATAGGTTGTAATTAACCGCAGGCAAGATAAAAGCTGTGGGCAGCAAAAAAAGTACGCCGGTAGCTAAAAAAAGTATCAGGCAAAATAAAACTTTTAATGCATTACTTACTTGCTGGTTTTTAAGAGTTTGCTTAATCAAGCATAGATAAAAAATAATGAGAGAGGCCATAATTAAAGCCAATCTGAACGCAGAAAAATAATTTATATTAAATATAAGATAACTTTTTATGTTCTTTAATATTGCAGGGAATAATTGTAAAAGTGAAACGGTTTCACTGGCTCCTCTGCCAAAAGCATCGTCTATAGTCCATGCGGTAGCGGATAAAGCCATTCTAATGGCTAACAACACTCTTATGCCCACAAAGTAAACGATTAAAGCTAAAGCTGCTAAAGTAATATTTATTAAAAAATCTTTCAAAGCTTCTTTAAAAGCTACACCTTTACTTAAATTTTGCATAGCTATAAATAAAGCTAAAATTAAATAAGCGTTAAAAGCTAATTGGTAAGTAGCCATACTAGCCGCTATACAAATAATAGTAACGATGGCTTTAGTTAATAAATTTTTAAAGGGTATTAATAATGGTAAGCCGGCCAATAGTAAAGCTAAAGCCATACCGCTACTATCAAATTTATACAGCATATTTTCATTAATATAAGGAAAAAGAACAATGGCTAAAGCTAAAAAGATGGTGGCATAGTTAATTTTGCTAAATTTTTTAACTACTAATAAAGCTAATAAGCTATAAAACCCTAAGGCAAGTAACTGCGGCAAAGCTCCTAAATAAGAAAAAGGCGCGCTAAGATTAGCCGATGTTAAGCGATAAAGAATATTTTGCAGCAGCCGGCTAAACCACCACCCATGGAATTCTCCTCTTTGAAGAAAATAAAGTCTTTTAAAATCATCATGAAATAAAACATCATTAAAAACTACCGCGCTATAAGCCAAGAGAGCTATCACAAAATAAAAAACAAAATATTTTTTATTTTCTTTTACAGTTGTTAATAAATAATTCATTTTTAACCTTCTTCCTTTATAATATAAATGGGCCGTTTTTTACTTTCTAAATACAGTCTAGCTAAATATTGGCCGATAATCCCCAAGCAAAATAATTGCAGGCCGCCAATAAACAAAATGGCGGTAATGAGCGAGGGGTAACCGGCTACCGGGTCGCCCCAAATAAGGGTGCGTGCGATAATAACGGCAATAAAAACAAAGGCCAGCGCACAAAAAAACAGGCCTAAAAAGCTGGCGATGGCCAGCGGGGCGCTGCTAAAGGCAAAAATACCCTCTAGGCTGTAGGCAAATAATTTGTTAAAATTCCACTTGCTGTTGCCGGCGGCGCGCTCGATGTTATCGTAGCTAAGCCACTTGGTCTTAAAACCTACCCAGCTAAAAATTCCTTTACTAAAGCGATTATATTCGCCTAAACCGATGATAGCGTCGGCCATTTTACGGTTAAATAATCTAAAATCACGCGCGCCGTCAACTAATTTGGTGCTGGATATTTTATTGATAAGGCTATAAAATCGGCGGGCAAACCAGCTGCGGATAGGCGGTTCGCCTTTGCGGGTGGCTCGGCGGGTGGCTACGCAATCGTAGTTACCGCTTAGCACTTCGGCGTACATTTCGGTTAGTAAATTGGGCGGGTCTTGTAAATCGGCATCTAATAAGGTGAGGTAGTCGCCTTTAGCGGCCCTAAGACCGGCGTAGATGGCGGCCTCTTTGCCAAAGTTACGGCTAAAACTGAGGTAGCGCACCCGGCCGTTATCTATTTTAAAATTTTTAATTAAATTAAGTGTTTTATCGCTGCTGCCATCGTCAACAAAGATAAATTCGGCTTCTAAGTTATATTTAAGCTTAAGCTGCTGGGCTGCTTTGTTTGCTTCGGTATAAAACAAAGGCAAACTTTCTTCTTCGTTATGGCAAGGAACTATATAAGATAAAAGCATATATTTTTTTATTTACCCATCAGTCAACTTATAATACAATTATGCTATCCTAAAACCTTTAAAATGTCAAGAGGGAAAACCGGAGTTGCCCTTTACAAAGCGGCCGTTAAGGTGTACAATAAGTTAAGTGGAGTAAGCTAGATGGAAGAAGGGCAGCTGCCGATAGTGGTGATAGGGCGCGAATCTTTTATAGGTAATAAATTAAATGAGCGTTTAAACTTAGAGGGCCGGATTATTGTTAATCTAGGCGGCGGCGAATATAAAAACGGCAACGTTATTGCTTGGAACAGGGGCAGCCGGATTTCGGCTAAAACGGCGGTGCGCGAGCTTAAACGCCGTTACGGTATGGCCGACGAAGTATTTATCATTTTTGGCCGCAAATGGGAAGACAGCTTCCCTGAAAGCCCCTTTGTGCTGATTGAAGAAGTAATAGATAACGAACTTAAAGGTTTATTTTTTATGGTGCAAGAGCTTTATTTAGCCGCTCTGCAAGCTGGCCAAGAAACGGCTTTTTATTTTATAAGTGAAGAGATTTTTGACGGCAAACGGCCGCTCTCGACGGCGGCGGCGGCCGGTTTTAAAGGGTATGCACAGGCCATTATGAGCAGTAACAGCAACTTTTATATGGTAGGTTTTGAGCTGGAAGGGCAAGATACCGAAGGGTTTATCAACTTTGTTTTAAAAACAACGGCCAACCGCCCTCATAAGCGGCAAAATAGCTGGCAGGTTTATCCTAAAGGGAATAAGTTGTTTGGGCGGTAGGTTAATGTACTCTATACGGTGTGAATAAAGCTGTTTTAGTGCTATTTTAGGTGTGAAATTGGTTTAGATAGGTAATAACAATGAATTATTGAACGAGGTTGAGTATAGATTTTGCTAATCAAAGAAATTACTTAGATGAACTCTTTAAAATTTATCCAACTATCCCAGATGGTATACGCGATATAGATAAAGATAAGTGGCGAAAAATCGAAAATAGCTTTCATGCCGGTAATAATATTGATTTAATGATAAATTTACTCTACTTAAATCTCTTTCCTATAAAAGATTCGTATGTAGCTTATTTAAAAAGAGATCCTGAAGCCATTAAAAGAAACCCTAATACCATAAATAGGCTGTGTGGTAGGTTATATGGAATGGGTTTAGATAAGATTTTTGAAAAGTGTAGCGAACCAAAAGAAACGAATAGGCAAATTGGGCCTTTGTTTAAACGTTGGCTAACCAATGGTGGGCTAGGTATTAAACCGGTGGGACGAGCTGAATTTGAAAGTCATAATGAAAATGCTATTTTAAATGCTTCCGATACCGAAATGAAGTTATGGTGTGCCCAACATTTAAATTACGCACGTGATAAAGGACTTGATTTTGTAGGGAGATTTAATGGTAAATATGTGATTGGAGAGGCCAAGTTTTTAACTGATTTTGGCGGCCACCAAAATGCTCAATTTGCTGACGCTATGAGCACGATAGCAGATTCGGCAGTTAAAGCAATTACTGTTGCCGTTTTAGATGGTGTTTTATATATTAAATCAAGTAACAAAATGTATCGTGATATTACAACAAATTACCAAAGCTATAATATTTTAAGTGCTTTAGTATTGCGAGAATTTTTGTATTCGCTTTAGGGAATAAAATGGAACTTTATTATACAGGTAAAAAAACAGTTTGCGAGATACTTAATCATACTATAGCAGCTAATGTTAAAGGAGATATAATAACTAAAAATTTACTTATAAAGGGTGATAATTTTAGTGTTATGCAAAATTTACGTAAATTATATTCAGGTAAAATTGATTTAATTTATATTGACCCACCTTTTGCTACTAATCAGGCTTTTACTATGGGGACTGAAAGGGTAAGCACGATAAGTAAAAGTAAGAACGATACTGTAGCTTATCAAGATAATTTGACCGGCTCTGCCTACCTTGAGTTTATTCGTGAAAGATTAATATTAGCAAAAGAATTACTCTCTGATGTGGGCTCAATCTATTTACATATCGATTACAAAATTGGCCATTATATAAAAATACTTATGGATGAGATATTTGGAGTAGATAATTTTAGAAACGATATTACACGTATAAAATGTAATCCTAAAAATTTTAGCCGTAAGGCTTATGGCAACATTAAAGATATGATACTGTTTTATAGTAAAACCAAAAATATTATTTGGCATGAACCTAAAACCCCTTTTACAGAGGGTGATAAAGAAAAACTATTTAAAAAAATTGATAAAGACGGCAGAGCGTATACAACAATCCCTTTGCATGCGCCCGGTGAAACTAAAGATGGTGCAACAGCAGGAGTTTTTAAAGGATTAAAGCCGCCTACAGGTCGTCATTGGCGCTGTAGTCCAGCTGAATTAGAAAAATTAGATGAAGAAGGTTTAATAGAGTGGTCGGCAAGTGGTAATCCGCGCAAAATTATTTATGCTGATGAGCGAGAGGGTAAAAAAATGCAGGATATTTGGGAATATAAAGACCCATCGTATCCAAATTATCCTACTGAAAAAAATTTAGATTTACTTAAATTAATTATTACAGCCTCTTCCCATAAGAATAGCATTGTACTAGATTTTTTTTGTGGCAGTGGTACAACTTTAGTAACAGCCGAAGAATTAGGCCGAAATTGGATAGGTATTGACCAATCGGAAGAGGCTATTAAAATTGTTAAAAAAAAATTAAACGATAGAGAAAAAGAGCTATTTAGTCGATTAGAATATTCTTACTTGGAATTTAATGAACGAAGTGTGTCTATTGCTTCGCTTACGCAAGAAATAGCTTAAACCTAAATTTGTAGATATTAATTGTTTTAAAGTAATCTTAATAATATAAATTGTATAAAAGCGGCCGGCCGCCCTTGTCAAAAGCCCTTTAAAGCCCTATACTGCTAGCCATTAGGAGAATAATAATGGCTAAAAAAAGCGAAGCTAAAGAGATAGATACCAGAGACAAAGACGAAAAAGAAAAAAAAGAGGCCTTTGATATTGCCCGAGCCAGTATCGAAAAACAATTTGGTAAAGGCAGCCTGATGCGTATGGGCGATAATTTGGGCAAATTAGCCATCGAGGTAATCCCTTCCGGCTCCATCTTGCTTGACGAGGCCATCGGGGTAGGCGGCTATCCCAAGGGCCGTATTATCGAAATTTACGGCCCGGAAAGCAGCGGTAAAACCACTTTGGCTTTGCACGCTGTGGCCGAAGCCCAAAAGAAAGGTGGTTTAGCCGCCTTTGTTGATGCCGAACACGCCCTCGACCCATCTTACGCCCGTAATTTGGGCGTTAATGTTGATGACTTATGGGTAAGCCAGCCCGATAGCGGCGAGCAGGCCCTCGAGATTGTCGAGCAGCTAACGCGTTCGGGAGCGGTGGATATTATCGTGGTAGATAGCGTGGCCGCCCTTACCCCAGAGGCCGAAATTGACGGCGAAATGGGCGATTCGCACGTGGGTTTGCAAGCCCGCCTTATGAGCCAAGCGTTAAGAAAATTAACATCGGTTATTAGTAAAAGCAACAGCTGTCTTATTTTTATTAATCAAACACGTATGAAAATTGGCGTAACCTACGGCAACCCCGAGACCAC
>WRBN01000027.1 GCA_009784515.1 Spirochaetaceae bacterium
TAAGTAATCAAACAAAAATCTTAAAGCTTTGCCATGCCTATTATTGTAGGCTTCTTCTAATAAAGTATAAGCTAACGCTAAATAGCCGTCTTGTTCCTCTACCGGCCTTAAATGAGTGTTCATAGCTATTTTTAAAGCTTTATCAAATTTTTTAGCGGTCTCTTCATCTTTAAGTAAATAATCAATAATGTGCTTAAGGCTTTTCCAATCGCCTCTTAAGGCGCGGTCTAAAAAGATGTGGCTGGTTAAAAAGTAGCCATCGTTTTCTTTACCGGCTGGAAAGGTGGGGTAGTTTTGCATAATAATTTTTACGGCGTGGTTTAATTGATTGGGCATAGTTAATCTCCTTAGTACACAACTTTCGGAGCTATAAAACTACACTTTAAAATTAATAATTAAAAAGTAAGAATTAATCATTGGAAGATACCGGTTATTAATTTTTAGTTTTTAATTATTAACTATTTTGTGCCACCTGCTTTAAAATGGCGCTGATGTGTTGCTCATTCACAAAACCTGCGGTTTTATCTTTCCTGCCGGGAGAAAGAAAAGTAAAGCCCAAATCGCCGGCCGTTTTAGCACGGCGGGTTTTATGGCTGGCCTCGCGCACATTACCCGATAAGGCTAGCTCGCCGGCGCTGGCAAGACCCACCGGCAAAGTTAAACCCAACCGGGCCGAATAGAGGGCTAAGGCTAAAGGTAAATCGACACCGGTTTCGGTGAGCTTGATACCGCCGGAGACGTTTACGTAAATATCTTGGTCGCTAAAACGAATACCGGCGTGGCGCTCCAGCACGGCGGCGATACGCTGCACGCGGGCGTTATCAATGCGCTCGCTGTAAACACGGGCGTTGCCTCCTTTGCCGGTTACCGTCAGGGCTTGTATCTCGTGCAAAAAAACGCGGCTGCCCTCAAAGCTAGCGGCAATGGCGCTGCCGGCGGGTAATTCATGTTTAAAACTAATAGCGGCATCTTTTAAATTGGCTTCGTGCAAGCCATCTTCGTGCATCGTAAACAGCCCTAACTCATCAACGGCGCCAAAACGGTTTTTAACGGCACGTAACAATCTTAAGTCGTTATCACCTTGCTCAAAATAAGTTACCGTATCTACCAAATGCTCGATGGCTTTGGGGCCGGCAATGGCGCCCTCTTTGGTTACATGGGCTACAATAAAACAAGCGGTGTTATAATCTTTACAAATACCAATCAGCTCGTGGCAGCAGCGGCGGATTTGCGAGGTTGTCCCAGGTATCAAGCCGGCCTCGTTGCTGTATAAAGTTTGGGCCGAATCCACAATTACCAGCGCCGGTTTAATATTGGTGATAGCTTTAAGCACCGCTTCAAGGTCGGTGGCCGAATATATCTCGATGTGGCCGCTTACTTTTAACCTATCGGCACGCATTTTAATTTGAGCCGGGCTTTCCTCGCCGCTTACATATAGTACTTTGCCAAACTTACCGTTAGCAAAATGATTGGCCACCTGTAACATTAAGGTAGATTTACCAATACCCGGCTCGCCGCCTATCAAAGTAGCCCCGCCCTGCACAATACCGCCGCCCAGCACTTGGTCGGCCTCGCTAAAGCCCGATGAATACCGGCGAAAGTTATCGGTTTTAATGGCGGCCAGCGGCGTAAGCTGCCCTTTACCTTTAAAAAATGAACTGCTGGCGGTCTCTGCCGTTTTGCTAACGCTTTCTTCGGCAAGGCTGTTCCACTCACCGCAGCCGCTGCAGCGGCCGGTCCATTGCGGCTGGTTGTGGCCGCATTCTTTACAAATAAATACCGATTTTGCTTTAGGCATAAAGTTATTTTAATGGGATTGAGGTGGTTTGTAAAGGGGGAAGATATTTAAAAAAGCTTTTACTTGCTTAAATTTTCAATAAGTTTTTGCTTATTTTCATTATTAAGATACTCCAAAATAAATAGAGGAAAAGCCGAAAGCACGGCTACCTCATTACTTTTTTGGCACATTATTTTTTGCTTATAAAATATATCTTGTTGACTATCTATAGGTTGCATTAAGGAGTTTTCTGAAAAAACAAAATTAGGATATAGCTTCATTAATTGATTAGCTCTGTTCCAATTAATTGTTAGAATATGTTGCCAATCTTGTTTGGTTAAATTTAAAATATCAGTATAACAGGATTTACAACCTATGTTCTCCTTATAGTGTTTATTATCATTTATATAAACAGTTTTATAACAATGAAACAATTTACAATTATCACAATTTTCTCCATCTTTGATAGCCTCTGCCATTGGGTAACTTATATAAAGCTTTCCTTTAAATTTATCTCCCGCTGTATCAAAAAACTCTAACATTTCTTTAACTTTTTGATTATTTTCTACTATATTAGTCTCTTTATCTTTATCATGATGATGCACATCGTGGTCAAAAAATAAATATCTATCTACAATTTGTTCATCATCTATATCTTTAAAAGATTCATCTTGCTCTTTCTTTTCTTTTAGTAAACTCAAGAGAGTTTTAAATTTATTTTCTTCTTTCCGCTTTCTTTTGTACAAATCATAGATATGAGTTTCATAACAAAACTTAATTTGCTCATTGTTAAAAATTTGTAAATTTTTATTGATTGAATCGATAATTTTCGGTTCTAGTTTCTTTCCTTCAACTACAATTAATATAAAGCTTTCTTTTTTACCACTGCCCATCAAAAAGTCCTGCCCTATACATCATCTCAACATCATCATTCTCATATATTTGCCTTTTAGTTGCATCAGTCAAAGAAATAATTTTATCGTTACGCATTAAAAAACAACAATCAGGCCTTAGTAACTTATGGGTTAAAAGGTATGTATCATGTGTCGTAACTATAACTTGGCAATTATTCTTTTTAAGTTCTTTAATCACAAATCTGGCAAGTTCCGCATGATAAAAAGCGTCAAATTCATCAATAAATATTAAACTTGGCGGATTATCTTGTTTAAAACGAAACGATTGTAACCAATAATAAAGTAAAGTCAAGGAACGCGTTCCAGAAGAAGCATTACGCATAAAAGGAATTTTATTATTCTTTCCGGCAAAAAATAATTCATTTCTACCATCAACTTGTTTTTCAGTTTTAAGGTTAAATTTAAATTCAGCTTCGTCTAAAAATTTCTTAAAATCATTAAGATGCTCATTCCTAATAATATTATCAATTAAATCATCTTCTCCATTAAAATAACCAATATAATTTCTTTCTTTAGTATCCCAAAACATAAGCATTCTATTAACGAAATTTAGAAATTTATTAAATATGTCTCTATTCTCTGAAGGGTTCAAGATAGCATTCCTTTCAACATATCTTACTAAAGAAGTTTTATTATTTTTTATACCACTACGGTTAAGATGTTCTGCCCCATCAAGTTTGATAATAATATTTTCATTTCCGTTATCATAAGAAAGAATTATATTATCATTTATACTAAGGTTTTCTGAAATCAGTATCTTGTTTTCTGTTTTACTATATTTGTAAACAACCTCGTCATTATTAAACTTAAATACGTAATTAAAACTAGCAAACTTCTCATCGCTATCAATATTAAGAAAAGCTTTGTTATTACTCTCTTCTAGCACATCTGTTCTCTTGTCTGTAATATGGCCAACAATGTTAAAAATAGCTCTACCTAAATTACTTTTCCCCACACCATTATAGCCATAAATAATAGCCTTATTTACAAAGCCATCTTTAAGACAGTCATTATTAAAGTCATAATTATGCGTTTTAGAAAAATCAAAGATAATTTCTTCTTTAAAATTTTTATAATTTTTTACAGAAAACAATTTCAGCATAATTTTTAATTACCTCATTAATTAGGTGCTATAATACAAAAACATTTAGCTTAAAATGTAATTTTTGCTATAATACCTTACGGCCATATAAAGCTTGGCTTTAAATATTTTTTAATAAATTAATATGACAACTCCTAATCCCTATCCAAAGCCATACTGGCCGCCAGTTCGCGGTCGGCCCTAAGCTGGGCAAGCAGTTCGTCATTATCGTTAGCGGCGGTAATAATAAATAATACCCGGCCGCTGCGTAAAATATCGCGCCCTTGCTGGCTAGCTAATAAACGGTTAGCATCGCTATTGCTAATAATAGCATCGCTGTGGCCGCTGCCGCTAATCCCCCGGGCCGAAATAACTAAAGGGTTATTACCCACTCGTTCACGCGGCCAAGTTAGGCTGTCTTCGTTGTAACTATGGGCCGCCGTGCCCCATTGCTGCAACAAAGGGCTGCTCACAATATGAGGGGTAAGCAAGCTTTGGCCGTTTTCGGCAAAGATACTCGGCAGTAAACTGGGGCGCAGGTACTCCAGCAAGTTGTTATCATCACGCACCAGCAGCGGTAAAGCGGCGTAAATGACTAACCCTGTGTAATTAAAAGGGGTAGTGCTGGGCATAATATTGGGCGGCAAATAACCGTTACCTTGCAAAGTTACATTGGCCGTAATACTCTCAAAAGGCAGGCTGTAAGCTACCCTTAAACTGCGCATATCGGCGGTAAAAACGGCATAATTTTTACTGGCCGTTCGTGCTATTTCATTAAGATTAAAATTGACATTACCGCTGCGCGGCAGGGCTAAAGTTAAGCCGCCCCAGCTATCAAAGGGTAAGCTTTGTAAATTTTCGGCGATTAAGCTTACTTTAAGCCTATCAATTAAGGCCTCGCCGCTTTGCCTAGCGGCCGGCATACGGCTCACCTCGACACCGGTAGTTAAATAAAAGGTAACGGTACGCTCTTGCCAATCGATAACCCGCTCGATGGTAACAGGGCTTTGCGGGCTGGTCCAGCCGGCTAAAAAAATAAAGATGAGGGCTAATAATTTTACTTTCATAACTATACTTTAATAACGGCATTTTTAGAGAGGAACTAAAAGCCTTGTGCCCGGCCGCAAAACATTTTCGGCCTCTAAGTTATTAAGATAGGCTAAATCGCTTACCCGTAACCCAAAGCGCAGCGAGATACGCCATAAATTTTCGCCTTGCTGTACAATATGATAACCGTTAAGGACTACATTTTTCTTAGGGGCAACCACTAAGGCATCTACATTTACCCGCCCGTTAAGGTGCGGGTTGTAAAGTAATAATTCGCGTAAATTTAAGCCAAAGCTACGCGCCACCAAACGCAGGCTGTCGCCGGGGGTAAGCCGGTGGATATGGTAAAAAACAGGCTGCTGCCCATGCTCTAAAGCTTCTTCTATCATCGCTAATCTTAAGCCGGCTAATTGGGCCGTTGGGGCCTTTAAAAGATAACGGCTGGCATGCGCCGGCGGTAAATAGGCCGAATTTAAGCCATAATTATTGGCCATAAGTTCGTCTAAATTTATGCCCGCTCGCTCGGCAATGTTGGCTAAGCTTAAACCGGGCTCGGCCGGAATGCCGGCCAGCCATTGATAGCTGCGCAAAGCCGGAACGGTACCGGCTTTGCGTTCGCGTTCGGCCACATAACTTATCGCCAAAAGGCGCGGCACATAGTGCATGGTTTCGGCCGGCAGCAGCTCGTAATCGAGCATATTCCAAAAAGTAGGGCTAATCCCCAGCTCGGCACAGGCCTCTATAGCAGCGCGTACCCGGCCAATACCGCCGTTATAGGCGGCGATAGCCAGTAAAATATCACCAAATAAGCGATATTCGTCGCTTATCTTTTGCAGAGCGGCTTCGGTGGCTAAATAAAAATCGCGCCGGTCGTCGCGGTAGTTATCCATCACAAGGCCGTAAACGGCGGCGGCTCCCTCGATAAACTGCCACAAGCCTACCGCTCCCGAATGCGAGACGGCATCGGCCCTGAAGCTCGATTCTATTAAAGGTAAATAAATGAGTTGCGCCGGTAAACCGTAGTGGGTAAGCCTAGCGCTAATATGGCTAATGTACCCTTCGGCACGGGCTAAAGTGCGGCTAAGCTGCACCAATTCGTGCGGCTGGCTGTAATGCTCGATGTAATTAAGCACCAGTTGATGGTTAGAAAGGGGCAGCTGCCTAAGCGGCCGCATTACTCTGCTTTGGCCATAAACCGGCGCTAAAGTTAAAGCTGTTAATAAAATCGGCCACAGCCAGTTTTTCTTCACTTTACTATTATAGCAAAGTTATTAATTATTGGCAAGGCAGGGCGGTGTATAAGCGCCGGCCATTTAGATTAAGTTACTCATTGACAAATAAGCTAAGCAGTGTTAAAATAGCTGACGAGTGAAATAAAAAGAATGATTATACAAAATATAAGGAGGCTAAGCTATGCCTACTCCCTTTAAATTAAAAACAGATAAAAATTTTATCCATAAACTTTATTTATTAATCAGTACCGTTATTATTACTTTAGGGGTAATTATTGGCCTTACTCAAGACGGCGGCTTTAATTACTTATCACTTAGGTACTTTACCTATCAAAGTAACATTTTAGTGATGATTGCTTTTAGTTTAGCTTTAATTTTTTACAGCCATAAAAAATTTACTCCAGTTCGTCCTTATTTAATTTTTGCTTCGTTATTGGCCATTACCATAACCGGTTTAATTTACAACTTAGTTTTGGTACCGCTGGCCGGTAACCAGCCCATTATCTCCGGCTTTGCTAACTTTTCCACCCACTTTTTAGCGATGGTGTTGGTGCTGGCTAATTATTTTATTTTTGAAGAAAAAGGCCGGTTTAAATTTAAGCATTTATTAATCGCTCTTATTTTCCCGCTGGTTTATTGGTTAATTTTTACCAATATCGGCAGTAAAATTAATTTTTACCCCTACTTTTTTATGGATATACCCTCAGTTGGTCTAGCGATGGCTTTGGTGTGGCTGGCTATTTTTTTAGCCTCGTTTATTATTTTAGGGTTAGCTTTACTCACCTTTGATAAAAAACAGTCTTAAAAATTATACTAAAGCCAAAGCCGTTAAATAAGCGCTGCCTAAATATTTGCTAAAATTAAAACTGCTTACTATCTGCCGGGCCAATTTGTCTTCGCCGAGTAATTTTAAGGCGGCGATAAGCAGATAAAGCTGCTCCGGCTTTAACAAGCTCATCACATCGGCATTTTGGCAATGGGTTAGCAGTTGTTCGGCGGCATTATTACCGGTTATATCAGCTAAAATCAGTAAAGCGGCCTGCTCAAAATTAACATAATTAAAATAAAAATTGTTACGTAAACTGTAAAGTTTGCTCGACTTAACCATTAACTCTGGTTCGTTTAAAAAATTAAAAAAATGACCGTAATGCTTTAAAGCCCAAAAAATAAGCACATGCACCGCCTCATATTCTCCTTCTTCGGTCTTTAAATAAAGGCGGGCGTTATCATCTAGGTGGCTTAAAAGCCGCCAAAAACTGGTAACAATAAATTCTTTTTGGTTAAGTAAATAATCGTTACCCCATAATTCACTGTAGGTAGCTAGAGCAATTATTAGCCACAAACTTTCTTGCAGGCTATTTTTTTGTTTAATAAGGTAGCTTAAGCTAACTGTAAACCGGGCCTCTATATTAAACGGCCGGTATTGATAATTTAAGTTTTTATTAAAAAATTCTTTGCTAAAAAATTTGCCGGCCGCCAACATAAACGGCGGCAACGAACCGGCTTTAGGCCGGTGTTTGGTAGCTAAATGATGAAAGACAAGCTCTTGATAATTAAAAAAGAAAGTTTGATGAGCCGCTAACTGGTAGTTAGTTAAATTATTTGCTTTATAAGGACTAATTCTATAAGGCAAACAATGATAAATAAAGATAGATACCTTAGTTACTTCACCCTCAATTAATAATTCATCAAAACCGTAGTAACCTATAATTTGCCCGCTGCGTTCTGTGTTCCCGGCGGTAACTACTTGCTCGCTATCACCGGCGATAAAGTGCAGCTTTAACGGGCTATAACTCACCAAACGCACCCCGCCGTAAATAAGATTGCTTAATTTAAAGCGGTTGGCAGTTATTTCCTCTGCTTTAATATCGGTTAAGTAATTCATTAAAGTTTATCCAGTAACATACTGCACCGGCCGCTGGGTATGGGCAGGGTTTTTTTCTTTTTGTCTAATAAATTAATGGTAAAATAATAAAGTTTTTCGCTTTCCAGCCGTATTTCCCAGTTACTGCGGGCGTTTTTAACGGCAATAATCGAAATAATATTCCGTTTGAGCGATAAATTTTCAATCCCCATTAGTTCTAGGATAGAAACCACCCAGTCCACCGTTTTGCGCGGCAAGCTAATACACAGCCCCACGATATTTTCTATCATCGTGGTAATGGTAATTAAAGCCACCATAACTAAATAGTCGCGCCGGTTAATATTAACGCCATCGTGCAGCATAATAGCTTGGCCATCTTTTAAAGGCTGATAAGCCTGCCAAAGCGCCCCTTTATATTCGCCTTCGGTATGGTAAGTACCCAAAATAAAATACAAATGTCTAATGGCAATTTCGCGGGCAAAGTCGTGTTTTTCGGTTTTGCCCAGTCCTTTTATCACCATATAGGTAAGCTCCGGGTGCACACTGCCGTTGTAGCAGCCGCCAAGTTCATCAAAACCTTCTTCGTTTAAAGCTAAAGTAGGAAAGGGATTAGCCGCTCCAAACACCTCTTTATCGTGCAAGTAATTAATAAATAAGTCGCTGTTTTCTTTACTGGGCAGCTCGGCAATTAAACTCCAGTAAGCCGCCAAAGTTTTTACTTTAATTTGCTGACCGTTACTATCTAGGTCATAATAAAAATGATTATCGCTATCCCACATTAAACTATTAATTTTAGTTTTTAACATAAAATAGCGTTTTTTATAAGTAAAAGCTACCTCTTTATCGTTAAGTATATCGCCCAGCTGCGCCATATAAAGGGCAAAAATGGCCATTTGGCAGTTATAATCAATAAAAAAATGGCCGCCGCTCCGGGCCGAACTGGCCATACCTGTGGCCTCCAGCGGGACGGCGTAAAGGCCGAAATCTTCGTTAAAAGCTATGCTGTCAATAAAGGCAAAATAACGCTCTAAAATAGGTAAAATTTCTTTAATGCGTTTTTTATTACCGGTTTTATGGTATAAATCAAACTCGCTCCACGCAAAAAGCGGTGGCAAAATCCCTTCGGGGTTGCCGGCAGTTAAAAGGGGCTGGCCATCACTTAAATTGTAACGGCCGCGTATCGCCCCGTTTTCTTCTTGTTTTTTGTAAAAATTATCGAGGGTAGAGTTAGCTTGGTAGATACGGTTAGAGTAAACTAAGTAAAATACCGAATAACAAGCCTCTAGCTGGTTTAAAGTTACGGCGTGCGGTGTACTAAAAAAAAGCGATTCGAAGCCATTTTGCTCGTTACCTTTTAGCCAGCAATCGTCTATAATATTCCAGCTGCGCACATAAATATCGACGAAATCTTGGTTATAATAATGAACTTTTGGTACATTTTTTTTTAAATTTATCATTAATTTTTAACAAGCACGCTGTAAAATTGTTGCTTGCTTTTACTCCTTTAAGGCCTTTTGCCTAGCTTAGGCCGCATTTTTACTTACCTGTATATTTAGTATAACAAATTATTTAAAACTTTATCATTTAAAAGCAGTAAAAAATTAACTTTTCACCTTTAATTAGCTAAACAAATAATAAGCTATTTATGAGCAAGCCTGCTACTATTATTATACTGCCTAATTTATCGACACAATTTTTAATAAAATTTATTATTAACAAAAATAAGCCGGCCGTCAGGGGCCGCTAAAAAAGTTAGTTAAAGCACTTGACTTTTTTTTAAGGGTAAGCTACAATCGTTAAAGATTAAATTATTCCTCCTTAGCTCAGTTGGTTAGAGCATTTGACTGTTAATCAAAGGGTCGTTGGTTCAAGTCCAACAGGGGGAGCTAAGAGCGTAAGCTTGGTGGTTGTGGCTCTTTTGTTTTTTTGTTTTTCATAATTTTTTTCTTACTTTTGGCTTTGTATTTTAAAATGTGGTACAAAGCCAATCTTTTATTATCTAAACTCTTTGTCCGCAAGCTCGGCAGTCCCATTAAAGATACAAGGCCGCCCGCCCGATATAACAATAAGATGAAAGGTTTTTGCTTAGTAATTATTTTAATAGCTACAGCCGGTACGCTCGCCACCCAAAGCTGGCAAGGGAATACCGGCGAAACTACTTGGACCAACCAATATATTTTTGTGTACGAAGATGCCAACCCGCAGCGCTGGGGGCATTCTTTAAACCGGGTAAACCCGCACCACCTCGAGATTTTTGATTTTGGCTTGGGCCGGATTATCGATTTAACCGAAGAAAACGGCTTTTTAACCAGCGTTACCTTAAACGCCGCCGTTAAAGAACAGTTAGATAGTTTACTGGCGCAAAACCCCTCTATCACTATTGATGGCCGTAATTTACGGCTGATTACTGCCACTGCTACCAATCCGCATATTGTCCAGCCGTTTTATGTTTACCAAGAGCGCGAACGCGGTATCTTTATTGGTTTTACCTTAGAGCCGGCGCCGGAGGAAATGATAGCCTCTATCTTACAATTTTATGCCCGCGAGCCGCGTATCGGCCAAATTGTCGCCGATTATTACCGCACCAACTATGTTATTAGGGTTGTTATTGTTAATACCATTCATAGCCGTAGTACGCAACCTACCATCTACGATTTTATGGCTAACGCTACCTTGCTGGGCGATGATTTTCAGCAGTGGTTTGGCCTTTACGATGGCCTTAACTACTTAGGCAGCCTTGCGGCCTTTTACGAAGAGCGGCGCGGTTTTGCCATTTTAACCAATCAATATCCGGATAGCGTTAGATAGGTAAAAAAACGGAAGTGAAAACTGAAAGTTAATAATTAATAACACTCAAAATATACCCTTTCACCTTACTCTCTCCATCTTATTAATACTATTTAAAGTGAAGGCTTTATAAACCCATTGTTTTTATTTGTAAAATATTGATACACAACATTTTAGTTGTCTAAAATTGTTATAATAGAAAAATGTAAAAATTTACAGAAAATATACTTGACATTTTGCTAAATTGTATTAGAATTAGACACGTAACTATTCATTTTAGAGACTAAATAGTAGGTTGCTTATAAAAAGATAGTTACCAAAATTGATATGAAAAGTATATTAAAAAAGATACGTTATGCTTTTAATGAGCCGTTAATGCATGAGCTTAATGTAATTAAAAGTTTACAGCGGGTTTCGCTTGCGCCCAAAACATTAAGTTGGCTTGATACCGTTAACGCTCTTATTAACGGAAAATCGGTTGCAAGATACGGTGATGGAGAGCTTGACCTTTGCTTGGGGTTAGATTATTCCTTTGGGAAAGCCCATACAGATTTAACGCAAAAGTTAAGGCATATTTTAAAGTTTGGGCCGCATGAAAATCCAAATTGTTTAATTTGTTTGCCAGCGGACAATTTAGTAACCCCCGATACTGTTTTTTGGAATAAATGGAGCGATAAAAATTTTAGTAAAATATTGCCATTATTAGACCTATCCTCTTTGTACGGAGATACAAATATATCACGCAGGGGTGGCGAGGCACAGGTAATGCTGCTTTGCAAGATATGGAGTAATAAAAAAGTTGTCTTTGTTACCTCTAAGGAAGGCAGGCACATAGATGAGCCTAGATTATTTGATAATATTGCCGAAAAAGCTTTTATTGCTATACCGCCGCTCGAGGCATGGCTAGAATATGATACGATTTTGGCCCAATGCAAACACTTTGATAAAGATTGGATTTTTTATATTGCCGGCGGCGCTTTGGCTACCGTATTAGCTTACGATTTATCTATGTGCGGCTATCAAGCCTTAGATTTAGGACATTTAGTAAATTGTTTTCAACAAGAAATGGATAATACTTTAAAACCCGAACACCTGCCAAAGGTTAAAAACTAAAGATGAGTAAATGCCTCTTGTTCTTTTGGGCAGGTAATTAACGATTAATTATTGTTATAATTTTACGGTATACCGACAAAAAAGTGTAAGCATCAAGTGTGTCTAAACTCACAAAAAATTGATTATTTTTTAACTCAAATTCTTTGCTGTTAATATTAAATTGATAGGGCAATAATTTTTCGCGATACATAGTATAGTTATGAATTTTTACAGGCAGGCCTAAAGCTGCTCCGTATTTATTTTGTAAAGCTTCTAATTCATTAAGGTTATAACGCGGCAAGGCATATAACCCGCTGCCAATCTCTTTATCGCCTCGTTTTTCAATTAACAAAAGCTGTTGCTTTGGGTCGTAAAAAACAGCCGTTAAAGCGCTTAAAGCGGTAACTTCTTTTTGTTTACGCGGCGGAATAACTTTGGTAAGTCCTTTTTGGTAAGCTAAACAACTTTCATTTAAAGGGCATTCGGGGCATAAAGGTTTTTGGGCTTTGCATACCAGCTGCCCTAAGCGTAATAAAGCATGGTTTATAATATACCCACCGTATTGTTTAAAGCCTTCACTTAGGCCGGCTTGCCAGCTTTTTTCATCATCTAAATTTATCGTTTCTTTAGCTAAGTAGCGCATAAGAATGCGTTTAATATTGGCATCAACGGCCAGTACCGGTAAGTTATGAATACGCGCCAGCAAAGCTTTAGCGGTGTAAGGCCCGAGTCCCGGTAAAGCCAAAAGTTCTTTCTCGTTAGCAGGCCAAGCTTTATTGCCGATAAGGCAGGCGGTTTTATATAAATTACGGGCGCGGCTATAGTAACCTAACCCCTCCCAAGCCCGCAGCACCGCAGCCTCGCCGGCGGCAATAAGCGCCTCGATGGTAGGAAATTGCTTCAGCCACAAAGCAAAACGTTTGCTCACGGTGGCCACCGTAGTTTGCTGGCACATTACCTCCAGCAGCCAAATTTGGTAACCGTCGCGGATTAAGCCTTCTGTCTCCCACGCTAAAGGCGGCGAGGCGCTAAACCAAGCTATAAGTTTATCGGTGTTCATGAAGCTTAGTTTAGCGCATTGAAGCTCATTGTTAAAGAGCTTTAGGAACCACTAAAGGCGCAAAAAATCAAGTTCTTTATTTCGTGCTTTTTGTGCGGTTCGTGGTTATCGCTTTTTACCGGCTAATAGCCAGTAAAAATTGGCTTGCTAATAGCCGATAAGTAACCTTTTTTTAAAGCTAAGAGAGAGGAGGATACAAATATTAACAATTTACTAAAGATGGGAGGATTTATGACTTTAAAGCGTTTAGGGTTAAGTTTATTGGTATTAACTTTATTAGCTTTGGCGGCCTGTAACAGGAGCGGTGGTAGTGGCAGTAATAATGGCAACGGTAACGGCACGGTAACTGTACCGCCGGTCCACTGGGATTTGCCCAGCGAAGAAGCTATTATAGCGGCGGTGGAGCAATTAGGCGGCCATAATGTGATTATTGATACGTATAACATTAACGGCAGCGATATTAGCCAAGTGAGCACGGCTATGGGTGATACCGAAATTGAGGTAATTGTATTTTTCGATTTTGCCGGCCCCGTTACACAGGTAAACTTAGAGGCGCAAAGGGCTATTGTACAGTTATTTACCGATTTTAACAATGTAGCGGTAACGGCTATAGGTAATGTTGTTGGTGTTAATCTTGTGCCGGTGCAGCATCTTTTACCTACAAGGCAAGAAATTTTAAATATTATAAGCAGTTTAATTAACGGCGACAATAATATAGACGTAAACAACCTTATTTACACTGCCGATGATTCCTTGGTTAATGACGGTGATGCAGCCCTGTCTACCGCCGAAATTAGAATAACGGTAACCTACTACGTGAACGGCCCGACGACAGATGTGAATATGGAGGTAAAAAGCGCCGTTGTGGGTTTATTTACCAACTTTTACAATGTAGCGGTAACGGCCGTTGGCCACGATATTTCGGTGCGTAAAATGGATACCTTTTTGGCCCGTAATGCCGGCCCCAGAGTAGGTGTGAGGTACAATACCATGAGCAGCAGCGCTCTGGGTTGGCTGCGCGGCCACCCTAGCGGTAACGGACGCTGGATAACCAGCGATATTGCCAACGAGTTTATGCGCTATGGGGTAACCATCAACAGTTATCAGCGTATTTATATTTTAATGTTTTTAGATTCTACCACCATTAGAGAGTACGAGTTTGCCACCAGCAATATGGGTAATTACGGCGCCATCTTGCCTGTAACCGCGCGCGATTTTAATTGGAGCGGCAGTAATTTTGTTTTTATAGAGGGCAGCGAAGTAAGCGGGATTCCTCCCGGCGATGCTTTACGGCAGATAGAAGAGCTTTATTTAGAGGTAGTATTTCCTACCAGAAATTAAGTAACTTTATTTAAGTAAAAGGCTAGTGTACAGCTAGCTTTTTGCTTGCTATAAGCCGGCCTTAAACAGCTTGCTTATAATTTATAAGGGGTTTTATTTTAATAATTAATTAGGGAGACTTAGTAATGAGTACAAATACGATAAAACGTTTAGGGTTAGTTTTAGTAACGCTTACTTTGCTGGCTTTTGGGGCGTGCAGTAACCGCTCTAGCCGGGGCGGCAGCGGCGGGAATGGCGGGGGGAGCGGTAATGGGAGTGGCAGCACAACGGCGCCGCCGATAACTTTTGCTTTACCGGCCTCGCAAGATATTATAGATGCCATCGATAATTTAGGGGCCGATTTTGTTAATGTTACTGCTTATACCGTTAATGGGGCTGCCGTTGCAGCTGGAGATATGGCCTTGCCAACGGCTCCTATTACGGTAGCGGTAAGTTATCACTTTGATAGTAACGTGCAGGCCATCGCTAATGCCGATGCGCGCGAGGCTGTTGTTGCTTTATTTACCAGCTTTAACAATGTGGCTGTAACGGTTGTTGGCAACGATGCCGGCGCTGCCGTTTTACCGCCGGGGACCAGCTTTGCCTTGCCTAGCCAGCCGGCTATTACCAGTGCGGTAACCAATTTGGGCGGCGCTAATGTGGTTATCAGCGCTTATACCGTTGATGGAGCAGTTGCCGGCAGCTCGGCTAACTACAATGCCCAAATTGTTTTAACGGTAAATTTTGATTTTCCCGGCCCTACTACGCAGGTAAACCTTGCGGCACAGGCCGCTTTGGAGCAGCTGTTTACCGGCGCCGTAACTTTTATTGATGTAACGGTAACGGCGTTGGGCCGTGATAGTTTGGTGTTGGGCTTAGGCAATATGCCGCAAACTTCGGGACCGCGTCCAGATATTAACTATAGCGCTATGCCCGATAGCGCCGTGCATTGGGTGGCCGGTTATCCCGGCGGTGATGGTGCATGGTTGGCCCGGGGGACCTTTGCCGCCCAATTTATGCGTTATGGCGGCCAAGTTGGTACTAATTATAAATTTTATATTATGATGTTTACCTCTTCCACCACCGTAAGAGAATACGAATTTACCACCGGTAACTGGGGGAACTATAATAATGTGCAGCCTGTAACCAGCCGCGATTTTACGTGGACACCGGTAAGTAATGCCTTTACGATGATAGCCGGCAGCGAAGTTACCGGCATAACGCCGGCCGATGCTTTAGCCCAAATTAGTTATCTTTATTTGCATGTGGTGCAGCCTACTATTGCAAGGTAAGGGGTTAAATAAAAGCCGGCTTTACCGCCGGCTTTTTTATTATCTATGCAGGCTAACTTAATAACTGCCGATAAATAGGGTAAATTATGAATTTATTTACCGCCGCCGGCAGCCATCAGCCTTTAGCCCATCGCTTGCGCCCGCAAAACCTTGACGAATTTATTGGCCAAGAGGCCATTGTGGGCGAGGGCAGGTTATTACGGCGCGCCATTAAGGCCGACCAGCTAAGTAACCTCATCTTTTACGGGCCGCCGGGCAGCGGCAAAACCACCTTAGCCCAAATTATTGCCGCCACCACTAAAAGTAAGTTTATCAGTTTAAATGCTGTGCTGGCGGGGGTTAAAGAGTTAAGGGCCGCCATCGATGAAGCTACCCAGCAAAGCCAGCTTTACAGCCGTAAAACTATTTTATTTATTGATGAAGTGCACCGCTGGAACAAAAGCCAGCAAGATGCCCTGCTGCCGCACACCGAAAACGGTACCATCATTTTAATTGGGGCTACCACCGAGAATCCTTTTTTCGAGGTAAACCGGGCCTTAGTAAGCCGCAGCCGTATTTTTAGGCTTAAACATTTAACCGATGACGATTTACTTAAAGCGGCTCATTTTGCTTTAAGTAATAAAGAGCGCGGTTACGGTCATTACGTTATCAATTTTGAAGACGGGGCTTTAGAGCATTTAGTTAAAGTAGCCGCCGGCGATTGCCGCCTGTTTTATAATGCTCTCGAGCTAGCGGTAGAGACTACACCAAACAGCTTTCCGCCGCCGGCCGGCGACGTTATTACCATTACTTTACAAGTGGCCGAAGAGTCGATTCAAAAAAAAGCTCTCCTATACGATAAAGATGGTGATTATCATTTTGATAATATTTCGGCCTTTATTAAAAGTATCCGTGGCAGCGACCCCGATGCCGTACTGTACTGGCTGGCGCGTATGGTAGCCAGCGGTGAAGATATAGATTATTTATGGCGGCGTATGTACATTAGCGCCAGCGAAGATATTGGGCTGGCTAACCCGCAAGCGGCCGGTATTGTGGTGAGTTTGGCCGAAAGTTATCATCGTTTAGGCTTGCCGGAAGGGCAATTTGCGCTGGCACAGGCGGCATTATATTTGGCTACCTCCGCTAAAAGTAACAGCGTTTTAGCTTACTTTGATGCCTTAAAGGCCGTAGAAGAAGAAAAAACCGCCGAAGTACCGGGCCACCTGCGTGATAACAGCCGCGATAGCGAGCTGGGTGATGGCAAAGGATATAAATATCCGCATGCTTATCACGGCCATTGGGTGGCGCAAGATTATTTACCGGCCGGCTTAAAAGGGCGGCTTTTTTACCGGCCCAGCGAAGAAGGTTACGAGGCCACCATCAAAGAACAAGTGCTGGCTCGGCGCGAACTGCAACTGGCCATTATTAACGATGACGAAGCCGAAATACTTAGTTTTACTCCAGCTGCCTTAAGCAAACAAACCAGCGGGTGGCTTAAACGCAGCGAAGAGCAACAAGGGGAAAATCTTAATTATTTACGGGCTAAAATTTTTGAATCCTTAAAGCCGCAACGCCATAGCACCCTTTTAATAGCCGGCGATAAAAGCGGTTTTTTAATTAACGAGGCCTTGCGCCAATGCCCGGAAGGTAAAATAACGGCCTTAGCGGCTAACCAAAGCGAGCAAGAGCAGCTAAGTTGGAACTATGTAGGCTTGCCGCCGCTTAACCAGCCCGAATTGGCACTCACTTTGCCGCCCCAGCAAACATACGATTTAGCTTTAATCTATTTACCTAAAGATTTAGAAATAATTAAGCAGGCAGCTAAAGTTAGTTTAAGCGGTTTAGTTTTATTAGCCGGCGTAGGTACGTTGCTTAGCCGGCTGCTGCCGGCTAATTTAGCCGCCAAATTTGCCGCAGCCGAAGCTTTGCTTTATGCCAACAGACAAGAAAGTTATTACGAAAAATATTTTAATAATTTAAAATTAAACTTTATCTTAAATAAGCTGGAACTAAACGAAGAGCTAACTTTAACTAACCACTTGGTAGAAAAGTGGTTTAAAGAAGGCAGCCCTTTAGCCGAAGCTTTAAAAACGGCGGGATTAAGTAACGATGAATTTACCGTAACTAAAGAACTATTAGTAAATAAGACGGTGCACTGGCAGCGCCTATTTTATACAGTTTTATTTAAGGAGTAATAATTATTTTAAACGAATCGTTAGTGGTGGCTTTGCGGCTTAAATCGTACAGCCATAATTTTGAAAACTTAATCCCAAAGCTAAAGAATTGTAAAGTTTTTTATCGTAAAAAAAGTAAGCAGCCATTTAATAATCCCTCCTCATCAGAGGTAAATAAACTTATTGCTATTTTTACCGGTTACGAGAGCCATAATAGTAAATATGCTTTAGCCGCCCCGCAAAGCGAGGAAATTGCTTTACAGGCAGAGCCGCTTTTAAAAGTATTAGAACAAGTTAAGGCCCACGATTTAAGCCGGGAACTTTATATTATAAGTAAAAATTATAACAATCAATTTGGGTTTTATCTAAACAACACGTTAATTAAAGTTTTAGCCAAATATAATTATGCCTTAAATTTTAAATGCCGCTGGAGGAAAGCGGCCGTCCCTCTAAGAGCCGAAAAATTTAGAATTTGTTTACGCATTTTAGCAGAAACCGATTTTAAAGAGCAAATTCCGGCGTTAGATGGTTATGCGGTTACCTACCGTGCTAAAGATGAGGAGATTATCCGCACCAAACAAGATGGCGCCGTTATCAAGACAGGCCGAAAAATGGAAAATAGTTTATTACTAATAGATGATATATATTCTTGCATGGTTATGGACGAGGAAACGAACCATATAATTATAAATAAAATAACGGCCCTGATAAAAACTTTAGCGGTTATTAAAGCCGAAGGGTTATGGCACGAATTTTATATGGGTTGCGGTAATGTTTATAGCCGGCAATTAAATCTTTTTTTTAACACCGAACTTATAAAAATTTTAGCCGCATATAATTATGACCTATCGATGTATTGCCTTAAGCAACTATAAATAAATGAATTAAAATTTTTTATCTTTTAAGTATTAATTTTCACCTTTCACCTTTCACCTTTCACCTTTCACCTTTCACCTTTCACCTTTCAGTTCTCAACTTTTTAGTTGACAATAACGCGGCGGTCATTTATACTTAATAAGTAAAATGGGTATTTATAAAGAAAAACGCACTTACGTGATAGGCCATGTTAATCCCGATGCCGATTCTATCGTGTCGGCGTATGCGTATGCTTATTTAAAACAGGCGCTGGGTAATCCTAATTGTAAAGCGGTAAGGGCCGGCAGCGCTAATGCCCAAACCGAGTTTATTTTCGAGAAATTTGGCGTGCCTTTGCCGCGCTTACTACCCGATTTAATCCCTAAAGTTAAACACTACGCCGAAGCGGCCGATACAACTATCGGCAGTAACGCCAGTTTGTGGGAGGCTTTGCAGCTAATGACGGCTAACAGCTTAGATTTACTGCCGGTAATCAACGCTAAAGGGCATTATCAGGCTTTACTTTATTACGAAAGTTTTGCCCATTATATTTTAAACAAAGCTAACCCGCAGCGGCAAGCTACCGTGCATAGCAGTATTAATTTAATGTGCCAAACCATTAAGGGGCAAGAACTAACCAAATACAATGCCGCCAGTTTTGAAGAATTTGCCATTTTAGTGGGGGCCGATTATACCGCTACTTTAAAAGAGGCCATTTGCAGTTTAAACCCGGCTAACTTGGTGGTACTTATTGGTGATAGGTTTGATTTACAACGCTTTATCATCGAAAAAAAAGTAAGGCTGCTCATTATTACCGGCGGTTTTTTGTTAAGCCCCGAGCTGTGCCGGCTGGCCCAGCAAAACGAGGTGTCGGTGCTGGTAAGCCCTTACGACAGCACTACCACCAGTATGATGTTAATGTACAGTGCGCCGGTGCTTGATGCGGCCGATGTGATAGAAAGTGTGGGTGTAGATTTGCCTTTAAAAAAGGCTAAAACTAAAATACTAGCGGCTAAACCGCGCGCCCTGCCAGTGGTTGATGACGATAGCCAAACCCTGTGCGGCATTATTAGCGAAAGTGATTTAATGAAAGAGCCCAAAGTTAATGTTATTTTGGTAGACCATAACGAGCTGGCCCAGAGTATTGAGGGCATAGAAAATTACAAAATTCTCGAGGTGATAGACCATCACAAACTTGGCCTCTTTAAAACCGATGAGCCTATCACCTTTGTAACACGGGTGGTGGGTAGTACCAGCAGTTTAATTGCCGAACAATTTAGGGCGCAAAAAGCGCCTATCCCTAAAGAGTTAGCCGGCCTGTTGTTAGGCGGTATTATTAGCGATACTATCGGCCTAAAAAGTGTAACGACCACCGATTTTGACCACAAAATAGCCCACGAGCTGGCTACCATTGCTCATATTAACTTTGAGCAGTTAGCGGCCGAGATAGCTAAAGCCAGCGATAACATAAGCGGTAAAAACCCGCACGATTTAATTGTGATGGACCAAAAAATTTACGAACGCGGCGGCAAAAAATATTTAATTAGCCAAATAGAAACCACCAATGTGGGCGGCTTTACCAAAGAACGGGCCACTTTTTTAACGGAACTTAGGCGGCAATTAACCGAGCAAAATGCTTACTTTGCCTGCCTAATGCTTACCGATTTAAGCAAACTTTCCAGCTACTTATTTATAGAGGGCGACAGCGATTTTATTGCCAAACTGCCTTACCCTAAGCACGAAGAAAATTTATATTTTATGAAAGGAGTGCTTAGCCGCAAAAAGCAGCTTATCCCCTTATTTAGCGAAATATTTAATGCAGTGGATAATTAATTAATAATTGTAAAAATTCTTAATTTTTAATTTTGAAAAAAGCCATTTCTTGTTTAAGTTTAGCGGCTTGGGTGTTTAACTGTTCGGCGCTGCCGGCCAGTTCTTCACTGCTGGCGGCATTACTTTGAGTTATGCTATCCAGCTGGGCCATAGCTTTTTCTATTTGTTTAATGCCGGCGCTTTGCTGATGGCCAGACTCGGCTATTTCTTGGATAAGCTGAGTGGTGGCTTGTATTTGCGGTACAATATTATTAATTAATTGGCCGGCCGTTTCGGCAATGTTTAAGCTGTCTTGAGAGAGCACACTAATTTGGGCGGCGCTAACGGCGCTGCGTTCGGCCAATTTGCGTACCTCGCCGGCCACCACAGCAAAACCGCGCCCGGCATCACCGGCCCGGGCGGCCTCGATGGCGGCATTAAGGGCCAGCAAATTGGTTTGGCCGGCAATATCCTCGATAATGCTAATTTTTTCGGCAATACTTTGCATAGCGGTAACAGTTTTACTAACGGCTAGGCCGCCTTCTTGGGCATTTTTAGCGGCTTCTTCGGCAAATTTTTCGGTGCGGTCGGCGCTTTCGGCGGCTTTAACTATCATGCTGCCCATTTCTTCGATGCTAGCGCTAATCTGCTCGGCATTGGCGGCTTGCTCGCTGCTGCCGGCCGATAGCCGGTTACCGGTTTGTTCTATCTCGGTCGCCGCACCGCTGACAATTTCGGTGGCTTGTTGGGTGCCTGTTAGGTAGTGTTCCTGCTATCTAAAGTATGCTATAATGATAGTATGAAAATAACAGACGAGCAATATGAAAAGATAAGAAAGCTAATGCCAACGCAGCACGGAAATGTAAAAATAGATAA
>WRBN01000028.1 GCA_009784515.1 Spirochaetaceae bacterium
CTGCAATTAAGGGTGTGCCATTAGGCAGCTGCAATAGCTGTTCCGGCGCATCGTAAAGGGCTGTTATCCCCATATTTTGCAGCATAATACTGGCATGGCTAACTGGGCTGCCTAACACACTAACCACCGCTAAGACTTCTGGAGTAAAGCCTATAACCATACTGGGGGTAACATCTTGAGTAATAACAATGCTGTTTTTAGGATAGCTAACTTTAACATTTTGGCCTAATAAAATATTAAGTACCCGCTGCCCAATATCATGCAAATCACTGGCACGGGCAGCTAAATAACTATTATTGCTGCCAGCCAGTTTATTTGCTTCACTAGCGGTAACTTTGTGCCAAGCAAAAGTGGCCGTTTTATTTTGTTTTATAAGGCTATACGCCGCTTCTTTAAGTAAAGGGTCTTCTATAAAAGAAAGATGGGTAGCCAAAATTTCACTAATTTCTTTATTTACTTTAGCCATTTCAGCCTTAATAGCGCTACCGGCTTGGCTTAAAGCACTATTAAGTAGCTTACATTCTGCCTCTGCCCCAAGAGATGATACCTCATTAATTTTATGCGGGATAAAGGCATAACGATACGCTTTCCCTAGAACTAAGCCCGGGCTAGCTACAGTTAAGGGTATTCTTTCTTCGGCAATAAAATTTAACTTACTATTACTAAACATCATAAAAAAAATGGCCACTAATGGTTAGTGGCCTAATGGGCTATTTTTTAGCTTTAATAAGGTTAGCAGCCTTTAAAGCATTTTTTTGATGAAGTTCGTTTAAAATACTGCTGGCAATAAACACCGATGAGTAACTACCAATAATGATACCAAACACTACGGCTATAGCAAAGTAATATATATTACCCATAGTAAAAATAATTAACGGTACTAAAGCTAAAATGGTAGAAGTACTGGTGGTAATAGTACGGTCTAGGGTGTTGGTAATGGCCGTATTAATTAAATGAGTATAACCATCGCCTTTTTTGTTAAGACCTGTAACCTCACGGATACGGTCAAAAATAACAATGGTATCGTTAAGCGAGTAGGCCATAATCGTTAAAATGGCGGCAATAGCTGTGGTATTAACCTCGAAGCCCATAACACCAATAAAACCCACCATAAATAAAATATCATGCAAGGTACTAAACAGGGCCGACAAGGCATAATTTAATTTAAATCTAAAAAAGAGGTAACCCGTTGTTAAAGCCAAAGCAACAATAATTACGGCAATAGTACCAATAATTAAACTTAACGAAAAACTGGCATCGATAAATTCGCTAAAAAGCACCTCAATGTTACCAAAACGGCTGGTTAAAGCACTATTAATATAATTTTCGGTATCGGTTCTAAAGCTAGCACTGTTATCGGTAGTTACCCTAATCAGGTAATTGTTGCCTTCGCCGCGCTGAACGTTAGCATTAATAGCTGCTAAAGTTTCACGCACTTCTTCGGTACTAGGACTAGCCGGTATAGCTATCGTGGTAGTCATACCGGCCCTAAAATCGATACCTAAATTAAAGCCGCCGTGCAAAACAAAAGTTAAAGTAAACATAGCTATAATAGCTACACTGCTTAAAAATAGGGTAAATCTACCCGCCTTTAAAAAAGGAATAACCTTACGCATCTTTTTTTATCCTCCTAAAACCAATGAAGACAGTTTTGCGTTTAAAGGTTTCTGTCCCAATATCAAACAATAAACGAAGTATATAAATAGAGGTAAACAAAGTAGTTACAATACCAGCAATTAAAGTTACCGCAAAGCCGCGTATGGGGCCGCTGGCCAACAAAGCCAAACAGAAGGCTGCAATTAAGGTGGTTAAGTTGGCATCGATAATAGTTAAAAAGGCCTTTTCAAAGCCGCCGCTTACTGCCGCCGCTCGTTCGCGGCCAAGCCGTAACTCATCTTTTATGCGCTGAAATACTAAAATGTTAGCGTCTACCGCCATAGCGATGGTAAGCACAAGACCGGCCATACTATTTAAAGTTAAAGTAAAGCCCATAAAAGATAAAATGGCTAGTAAAAATAAAAAGTTAAAGCCAAGTGTAATACAAGCCAATAAGCCGGCACCGGTATAATAAAGTAAAATAAAAACTAGCGACATAGCAACACCCCATATCAAGGCCTGCAAGCCGCGCCTAATACTATCTTCGCCCAAACTAGGACCAATACGCTGTAAGTTTTGTACGGTAAACTCTAGCGGTAAACTAGCTGTACGCAAGATAGTGGCTAAGTTGGTAGCCTCGCGGAAACTAAAGCCCGATACCTGCACGCGCCCACCGGTAATAGCTTGCTGTACACCGGCTACACTGCGTACACGGCTTTCCATAATAACGGCTAAAGCATGGCCGTTGGTGGCGGCATTTTCGGTAAGGCGGGCAAAAATAGTAGCTCCTTCACCATCTAAGGTAAAGTTTACTACCGGGTGCCCAAATTCGTCGGTACTAACTTGAGCATTGGTAATATGGTTACCATCAAGGCCTACCTCTTCAAAAAGTACCACATAACGCTGAAAGACATCACTACCAAAACTATCTTGTGTGTACTGACCGGCCACAATAAAACCTGCCGGTAATAAAGTAGTATCAGGAAGACGACCGGCCGCATCTATTTGATTAGCAAGACTAGGGTTCCCAGCAAAAACCTGTCCAATTTGCTGTGTGCGGGCATTATCTACTAAATGAAAAGCCAAGCTGCCACTGCCCATAATTAGGCGGTTGGCGGCATCAGGGTCGCTCTCACCGGGAAGCTCGATGGTAATTTGGCTTGTACCCTGACGGCGAATGATAGGGTCTACCGTACCAAATTGGTCGGCACGGTTACGGATAATAGCTAAAGCCGTAGCCATAGCATCATCACGCTCACTCGCAGTGGCCTCACGGCCAAACTCACGCACCAAACGGTTATTAAGCACATCAAAGTTGGCATTTAAGGTTATACTTAACCCCCCGGCTAAATCGAGCCCCAATTTAATGGCACGGTCGCGGATAGCTTTGGCGGCCATTACATCGCCGGCGTGGTAATCGGCGCTAAAACTTATTAAACTTGCCCGTCCCGGCGAGTAGCGCAAAATATCTACCGCTTGCGGATTACTAGGCATGGTAGCTCGAACGTTGCGATGATTTTGCTGCGCAAAAGGGATAAAATAACTTAAATTATCCTCCAGCCCGCCGCCAGCATTAGCAGCGGCAATTAAGCGGTTTACATCGGTCTCGGCTAAAGCTCTGGCCCTAGCCCCAATTAACTCGAGCGGCTCGTTGGCAGCCTCGCGCAGCTCTTCGCTGGTAAAAAGATACCACCTAACGGTAGGCATTAAAAAGAAAGCGGCCAAAGCCGTTATTGCTGTTACAATTAATAACCGTGCTAATTTATTCATAATTTATCCGTTATTCTGCCGATTTAGCTTTATCTTCTAGCTCTTTTTCGCGGGCTTCAATACTGCTGGTTTCAGTCTCTTTTTTTTCTTTTTTGGCTTTAGCGGCTGTAGCCGGGGCATCGCCCTCTACCGCACCAATGGCTTGTTTTTTAAAGGTTATTTTGGTGTTATCATCAACTTTAACCACCACATCTCCATTTTCTTTAATGTGCGAAACTTCGCCCCTTATCCCACCAATAGTGGTTATTTTATCACCTTTTTTAAGGCTGCTGCGCATTGCTTCTTCGCGCTTTCTTTGCTTGCGCTGCGGCCCAATAATTAAAAAATAAAGTACAGCTACCATACCTAGCAGCATTATCATACTAACCGAGCTGCCTCCAGCTTGTAATAAAGCAAAGTTATTCATGCGTTTTATCCCTTTTTTATTTAAACTATCTTTTTGTTTATCACAAATAACCGGCTTAGTCAATAGCTAACGGCTGTTTTTATTATAAGTAGGCCATTATTTAGCGGTAAATTTTTTGCCAACTTATTGTTTTATTTAATAAATTAAAAAATCATCAAGATAAAATAGCTCATCACTCTCTTGACGCCCTTTGCCTTTGGAAGGTATACATTAAAAGAAAATAAAGCTATTGTTGACGAAAGCAAATGCGTAGGTTGCAATAAATGCGCCCACCTTTTTTGCCCGGTTAGGAATTATCACTATATTAATAAAAAGCTACCGGCATTTTAGAATCACTCAAAGAGGGATTAACCGTAACTTATTCGCTAACCGACCAGCGTGTCATAGAGGTTATCGCTGTATTAAGACAGCATTATTGTAATTGAGGTGCGGTTCTATCAGCTAAATCAACCGTTATAAAGCTTTGTCTAGCCTCTATATTTATAACCATTAAAGGTTCATCACCTGCTAAATTTAAATTAACGCTGCTTTCGTACAGCCTACCATCAGGCAAGGTACGTAAAGTGCCGCCGTTAAGCTGAGCATTAAGCTTAATCGCTTGCAAACTATGATTTAAGCTAAGATTAACCAACCCATTATGGCTTACCAGCTGCATGGTACCGGCACTAACAGTGCTTATATTTAAGCCGCCCATCGTGGTATGGCCGCTAATGCTGGTTGCGTTGATAATATTGCTATTTATGTTATCTATAACAATACGGTTGTTAGTTGTAGTAGTCTCAATTAAGGTAACGCTGTTGTTTTGCCCCCAAATTTCGATGGTAGCGTTATGGGTAGTTAAACTAATTATCCTAAGCGGCCAGCTGGTCGGTACAAAAAGGTGAAGGCGGTAACGATAGTTAGGGCCATCGGGCTGCTCGCTGCGTAAATCTTCAAAAAAAAGCTCGTTATTATTGCTGGTTAAATTATATTCTATAGCAGCAGGTAAAAACCCTATATATTCTAAACGCAGCTGCTGTTCGTCGGTAAAAAAAAGGGCAATATCGGCACTGGCGGTGTTTAGGTTAATAATAGTTAGCGGTACATCGCTAACCAATAATTGGCCTTGTGGTGTTTCGTTAGGGGTACAAGCTAAGAGAATAATAGCTAAAGTTAAGTTAGTGATAAAAGCTTTCATTGATAACAAAAGTATAACACAAAGGTTTATTTTAAGCTAGAATGACTAAACTCATATTTCTAAAAGCAGTTAAAACTTAACAATCAAACCTTTTACCTCCTGCGAAAGAGACCATAAATAAACTAAAGAACTAACTATACATTGCCGAAAACGGATTTTAACGCAATAATCTTTAATAAAACATTTGACATTATTATAAAAGTAAGATAGAGTGTATTATAAGGAGATAAAAAATGAGGAATATTTTAACTATGGTTTTGTTATTAAGCTTAGCTTTATCGCTGCAGGCACAACAGAATTTGCGTGAGCTTGTAGTACAAATAACTGCATCTTTTGATGAGGATAACAATCAAGCTGGAACTGGCTTTATTTGGGTTAGTAATGGAGTAAACTTTATAGTAACAAATCGCCATGTTATTGAGAGAGACGGCAAAGTGAGCAATTATTTTAAAGTTGCAACTGCTCTTGCCGACGGTCGCATTATTATTTTTCCTTACTCTCTATTTGGGGATATATGGTATGACCGTACAAAACCGGAGCTAGACCTAGCCATAATACCTTTTTTAAATGAGGAACGCCCTTTTACTAGAGGCTTACCTATTGGCGGCAACGTAAGTGACGGTACAGCCATTTGGGCCGCCGGTTACCCATCATCATCTTGGCGACTTACTAATGGTGTGGTGAGTAATAGTCGTTTTATTATAGAAAACCAAAGATATATTGAACATACAGCCGAAATAGCCGGTGGTAACTTCGGTGGCCCATTATTAACACAAGATAGTAATGGAAACTTTACTATAGTAGGCGTTAATACCCGAAGGGATGATCCAGCCGTAAAGATTCCTAATAATAACAATAATCCTGCTATTACAGGCAGAGTTGCTGGCAATATTAATCAAAACTTTGCTATACCTGCTAGTACTTTAACTCAATTTTTAGCTACCTTCCAACGAGAATGGGAAAGAAGTTACAGAGACCCCGAATTATCAGATAAAATTTACCGTGTACAAATTGTACCAACCCAAAATCCAGCATCGCAGGCTTTAACAGAAGTAATCCCCCTATCTCAAAATTTATCAACCCAACCCAATGCCTCTCTTACTACTTTATTTCCCGATACTAATTTGCGTAATGCTGTAGCCCAAAGTTTAGGCCGTAATAGTAATCTTACAGGGCAAGCCTTAATTAATGCCTTAGCCGAGATAAGAGAGCTTAGGGCTGCTAACAAAAACATTAGTAATGCCGGCGGTATAGAGCATTTAACTGGGTTAATTGTTCTTGTGTTAAATAGTAACCGCTTAACTACTATCGACGTAAGCCGCCTTACACAGTTAAGCGAGCTTTATTTATGGGATAATCAACTAACTAGCCTTAATGTAAACAATAACACTAATTTAGCCTTGCTTAGTTTAAGTAGCAACAGGCTAACCAACCTTGATATAAGCAATAATACGCTGCTAAACTGGCTTGGTATTGCTAATATGCCCGGCCTTCATTTAAATGAGACTCGTTTACCTAATACAGTAATAAGGTAGTTTGGCTGTTTGCAGCTAACATTAAGGTAACTATAAATAGCTTCCTTAATTTGACTACTTTACGGCTAAATGTTATTATTTACTTATGCTTTATTCGCGCAGCCTATGGGTTAATTTGGCACATCTTTCGGTGCGTTTTAATTTATTTTTATTTTTATTTTTTTTATTGGGCTCTATAAACAATTTTACCGGCCCTACACAAACCTTATTAAGTTTTTTAATAAGATTCTTTTCTTTGGTGGCTTTTGCCAGCATATTAATGGTTTTTTTTCAATTATTTACCAATAAAACACGCAACAAACGTTTTAACTTTATGTTTAGGATAAAAATGTTTTTAATGCTGCTTTTTTCCATCTTTTCTTATTTTATTATCGATTTTATCAACACCATTTTAGGCAACGTTATTGGCGACCTTTAAAACAAGTTTATTAACTATTTATCGGCAAATTAAAATAATTTTAATTTGTTAATCTTTTGTTTAGCTCATTTACTTTCGATAATATATAAGTGGAGGGCTAGTTATGCTATTTAATATTAAAGATAAGGATTTTAAGAATAAATCTTTTTATCTTATTAAGTCGGGTGTTACCAAACCGGAGCAGCTGGCTGCTTATACTAAAGCCAGTTTATTGGGTAAAGAACCCTTAAAAAACTACCCCAGCAATTTAAGCAACCTTTCCTTGCAGCCTTATTTAAATAAAAACAAAGTTAAAAAAGAGGCCGTTCCCGCTAAAGCTTACCAGCAAAAAAAGATTGATTTTTTTTACATTAATGCCCTCGATCTTCATTGCTCCGTTATCAACAGCGTAAGCGCCTTTAGTAAAGAAAGCAGCCTTGATAGCGGTATCGTGGTTAATTTTTTAGCGGCTTAACGGCTTTAATATTTCATATGAAGCACCTTTAACTAAAAAAGTTTTATTTTAGTTAGGTAATTTAATATATAAGCACCTTCTTGATTAGCTAAATATATGGCTTCTAAATTTTATTAGCTTTACATAGCCGGTAATAAGCGGTATACTAAAGTTATGAAAAACTATGCCATCATTTTATCTTCTGGCAGCGGTGAGCGCACCGGCCTTAACCAGCCCAAACAGTTTCATAAGATAGCCGGTAAAACCATTATAGAACATACCCTAGATAGTTTTGAAAGGCATAACCAAATTGATGCCATTATTTTAGTAGTAGCCGAAAATTACTATGACTATCATCTGCAACTTATAACGGCTGCCGGCTACCAAAAGGTAATAAAAGTAGTTTGCGGCGGTAATAGCCGCCAGCAAAGCAGTTATCACGGCTTAATGGCTATAAATGAAACTGAAGCTCTTGTGCTTATCCACGATGCGGTGCGCCCTTTTATCCAAAGCACCACTATAACTAATGTGATTGAGGCCTTAACAACTTATAATGCCGTTGATACCGCCTTACCTTCGCCCGATACCCTTATTGAGGTAGATGGTAACGGTTTTATTAAAGCTATCCCACCACGTAAATATTTTATGCGCGGCCAAACGCCGCAGGGCTTTAAATTAAGCCTGATTAAAAAAGCTCATCAATTAGCCAATCAAGAAGGTAACACCACCGTAACCGATGACTGCGGCCTTATTTATTACTACAAGCTGGCTTCCATCAAAGTGGTGGCCGGTGATGACTTTAACCACAAAATTACCTACCCGGTTGATGTGGCTTTGGCCGATAAGCTTTTTCAGTTAAAATCGGTTAGTAAACTAAATAGTCAGCCGGAATTTTTAACTAACGCCCTAACGGGCAAAGTTATAGCCATCTTTGGCGCCGGTAGCGGCATTGGTGAGGCCTGTCTTAAGTTAGCCACTCACTATGGCGCTAAAGTTTATGGCTTTGATAAAAACAGCGCCGACATCACCAATGAAGCAGTCGTTACCGCCGCCATTAACAATATTATACAGCAAGAGGGAAGGCTAGATGGCGTTATTGTAACCGCCGCTGTGCTTAATATGGGGGCACTTAATGGCCGCAGCTTAAGCAGTATCGAGCAAGAAATTAAACTAAATTATCTAGCTAATATTATTGTAGCTAAGGCCAGCTACACCGCTTTAAGTGCCAGCAAAGGTTGTCTTATTATGTTTACCAGTAGCAGCTACACACGCGGACGGGCTTTATATGGCATTTATTCCTCTGTAAAGGCAGCTATAGTCAACCTAACCCAAGCCTTAGCCGAAGAATGGCTGGCCGCCGGCATTAGGGTAAATGTGATTAATCCTGAACGAACCCAAACCGCTATGCGCCTTAAAAACTTTGGTAACGAAGACCCCGTCTTATTATTAAGCGCCGACAAGGTAGCCCAGCAAACCTTAGCCACTTTAGCCAATAATAGCTTAACTGGCCAAGTGGTAGATGTAACCAAAAAGTAAAGCTGGATTAACTTTGGGTAACTATCCCTTTATAGATACCAACCAGAATTTTTCCTTAAAATAGCTAACTCTTCTACTAAAAAATATACAAAAAACATAAGTTATTAATTATGGAGCGGCTAGAGGGGGTAAATTAAAGTTTTTACCAACTATCATTTTGTAGATACCAACCGAAATAAATTTTATTTTTTTATAACCTCTACTAACACAATTAAAGCAAAGGCTCTATTATAGCTGCTATATCACTGTATATGGATTTTTTTTCTTGAATCATTGTTTGTTTTTTAATTTCTAATATATCAAGTTCTTTTACTACTTTATGCACTATATCTAAATCGAAGGGAATTTCAATGTTTCCAATAGTTTTTTTATTCAGAGTCTCACCTTTTGTTGCCCTATTTGTAGTATAATTCAATTTAGGTAATATATAGTACAAATACTTTTTTATTATCTCATTTTCTATAATTAATCCAGCAATAGCTTCATTTGTATATAAAGGCTTTGTTGTAATAGCAACTTTTCCAATGGATAACTTAAAGCTAAACAATAGTGTCCCTGATGGTAAAAGTTTTGAAGGTTTTATCGCTAAATCAGTAATTTTTTCTTCCGAATCATCAATATACATCTCATCTTTTATATCTGAAATTTTAACCCAGGTATGTCTCCCACCAAACCAGTAACCATCTTCATCTCTACTGGGCGTGAATCCGATAATAGCTTCTTTATTCTTTAATAACTCTTTTAGCTTAATAGTTTCTATAGATTTTTCTTTTTTTAAATAATTATTCATTGATAAATTATAATTATTAGATTTAATAATATCTGCATTAATATTAAATGATTTATTTGATGTTTCTTTCCCTTTCCATATTTGCCTTAATAGAATTAAATCATCATCTTTAATCTTCCTTCTTCCTTTTTTACTATCTGTTTTTTTGAAACCATCTTCCATCACATTATAAAACCATATTTTTTTAGTTTTACCACCTTTACTAAAGAATAATATACTTGTAGGTTGGCCAGTATAGGGTTTAAAGACAAAATTATGTAACATAACTACCGCTTCAATATTTGTTTCTTCTAATAAGAGTCGCCTTATTTTAATATATTCGCTTGATGTATCAAATAAAACACCTTCAGGAACAATTATCGCAGCTCTTCCATATTCATTTAGGCTATCAAAAACATGTTTAAGAAAAATGGGATTTGCGTCTGTTGTATTAAACCCATAATAAGAGCCAAAATCTGTCTTTTGAGAAAAAGCAAAATTGGTTAGTACAACATCATATTTCTCCTTAACAGGAAATTCTAGAGAATCTTTTTGCTCAATATTATTATGCCCATCACCCATAATAATCATATTCATTTTTGCAATTCTTGATGTAGTAGATATTTCTCTCCCAAAAACTGTTTTGTTTTCTAAAATGTCAATATTTTCTTTCGTGTTTTTGCATTTATTTTTTATATTTTTAAAAGATTCTATCAAAAAGCCACCTGTTCCACAGCAAGGATCGTATATGGTTTCTTCAAACTTTAGATCAATAAGTTCAACCATTAGCTTCACTATATGCCTAGGTGTAAAATACTCTCCCAAATCATTACCAACGCTAATAGAATTTTTTAAAAAATACTCAAAAGCATCTCCTTTAATGTCAGAGTTAGTATCTAATAGATTTCCAATTTGCGATATTTTATTGACAATATTTTTAAGATTATCTGCTCTATTAATTAAAAGCTTTTTATTAAAAATATCAGAAGAGTTATTATACTCTTTATCAAATCTTGGTAAAATAATCCTATTAATATATTCATATAATTCTTCTGAATTTTTATTTTTATAACTATCCCAGCAATATATTTGTTCTAACCTTCTTTTTTCACCATTTTCTCCTCGGCTCTGCTCTATATCACTAATTAACTTTAAAAATAATAAATTAGTAAATTCTGTAAAACGTTCTCTCCCCTCACTTAATCCATCTCTTCTTAAAATGTCATTAGCTTCTTCAAAAATTTTAATTAATTCAATTTTTGAATATATTACTTTTTGTTCACTAAATATTTTACTTCCATTTTTAATAAAAAGTTTTAATCTCTTTTCTGATAAAAAATCTGTGACAATATCAGCATTGTAATATAAATAGTCTTGTTCATCTATATGATAAGATTGAATAAATAGTCCATCTGTAATAAAAACAATTTTTATGTTTAATGGTCTAGCATACTTCGTAATTGCCTGAGAAAGAGCTTCGTCTAAATTTCCTCCTTGCCTCTTGGCTTCAATTATTGCCAAAGGTTCTAATGTAACAGAATCATAAAGAATGTAGTCTGGTTTGTTACCTGTAAGTTTTTTATTTTCTTCAATAGTTCTCGCTCTTTCAGTATATACATTACAATTTGCACTTGATTCATCTAAGCACCAACCGAGGTTAATTAACCAGTTATTAATTTTTATTCTAGTCGCACTCTCTAATGGCTTTGTAAGTTTTGGCATTGTATTATATCCTTGTCAATTATTTAGCATAATAGCATGTTTTTTGCAGTAATTCTATATTAAAAAATGAAAATAATAATTTAGTACCTATACCTAACTTTGCAAATTTTTAACTAAATAATCGGCAATCTTTTTACCTACCGGTTCGTCGCCCACAAGGCGGGCACGTACCGCAGCTCGTGCTTCAGCGTGTGGGTCGTGGCCTTTAAGCATTAAATCATCAAAGGTACCCATTAGTTGTTTTTCATTATATACTTTATAGTTAGCGCTTACCACCTGTTTACCTACTACACTATAAAGTTTTTCGTTAAAATATTGGCTTATAAGCTCGATAATAGGAGCACCAACCGGTAAATATTCGGCCAAAAACGAAATACAATCGGTTATTAATAAGCTGCTGCCGGCAAAAACATTTTGCTGATAGTCGCCACCCATATAAATTGCACCAAGTTTTTGCCAAGCCGCTAAATAATTATCTATTTCGCTCTCACTTAACAAACCTTCCGCTATAGTATGCTGCCTAAAGGAGGGATGCGGCTTAATTACCCACTCAAAATCATTTTGAGTGGCTTGTGCTAACTTTAAAATAGCCTCTCCGCTCCAAGTAAAACTTAAACGATTAGGAAAGCCTGTAAAAGTATGATGTGGAGCATAAATAATGCGTTTTTTGACAGGTTTACCGGCATTATTTACGGCAGTTACCGCTTTAATTGCACTATTTGCAGAGCTTTGCAGTGAACGGCTTATTATAGCCTCATCAAACTTTAAACTACCTAACCCTATAACATTTTTGGCCCCATATTTTCTTTTATAATCTTTTTCATAAAGTGGGCTCTCTACAAAATAACGCCACATAAAGGGCTGAAAGTGTGGAAAGTAATTGTTAGCCACATTTAACATATAAAAGCAGTAAGGCAAATAACAAGTTAAGCTATAGCGACTTAGCTTTAATGGCTCATAAAAAGGTAAGATATACCATGGCCTTTGGTAAAAAACAATATCCAGTCGGTAATTATCAAGAGGTAAAGCGGTAAAAGTGTTGATATCGTAAGCTAACTCTAATGGAATATTACGACCAGCAAAAAAAGCTATATTTTGCCGATACCAGTTAGGTATATCTGTGTTTTCGGCCTCAAAATTAAACGGAGTTAAAATAACTTTTACCTCAAAATTGGCATTAGCCTTTAAATTTTGGTATAAAGATTGCGCACTCCACAGCTCGTTTTTATTAACTAAAAAACCAACTCTAATCGGCCGCTTGCCGTAATCCTGCTTTAACTTAGCGAGTACAGTTTTACTATTTTTTTGCGCTTGCCTTACTTTTGGATAATAACGCACGCGACTAAGTTGATATTTAACCCATCTTGCAGCTTTATATATAAGCGGATTTTTACTCTTTACTAAAGCTACTTTAATATTCTCTAAATATTTTGGCATAAAATATTACCTCAAAACGTGGTTAATTTCTTACTAAATTTTTAAGCTGTTTATAAACAAAAAATAACGGAATAAATAAAATACCCAACTTAAAAAGCTTACAAAGTAAGGCCAGCTTTTGATAGTTTTTATTGGTTATAGGCAAATACAAGTTACCTTCATTGTAAAAAAATCGACAATTTTTACGCAATAAGTAAATATTAGTGGCCGTTAAGTGGCTTAAAAGCCAAAGAAAGCTAGCTAGCTTTCTTTGGTAAAGCTCTTTTTGTAGCTCTCTTTCTAAGTTACCGCTAAAGTTTTGCTTTACTAACTTAGCTACCTCATCGTAGGCCAGCTTAAAAATATCACCCTTTTTTTTATTAAAGCTGCTGGTTATCCCCTTAGAGCTATCTGTATGGTAATAGTACAAAGCTTTATTATAAAAAGCTACCTTAGCCTTGTACTTAATTAAAGCTGTAAAATAAAACAGAGCATCTTGGGTATTAAGTAACCTTGTATCGAAAGTCAGCCGATTATCGGTAATAAAACTCTTTCGCCATAGCTTTCCCCAAACGGCTACTGTATTCCAAATTAAGGCTACCGGATGCTCTGAAAAACTAAAAGATTTAGCTGAAATAATTTGCAAAGCTTCGTTTTGTACCACTTGCTCTATACCGTTTTTTAGTACGTCGATGTGTTTAAATAGTAGTAAATCGGCCCTTGTTTGCTCTATTTCGTTATAACTTAGCTCAAGGGCGGTTAAAACTAACTCATCATCGCTATCACAAAAGGCTAGGTAATTGCCGCCGGCTTTGCTTATACCCAAATTACGCGCCGCCGATACCCCTAAATTTTCCTGACCGTACACCTTAACCCTTGCATCATTTGCGGCAAACCCTCCCAAGATGGTTAAGCTATCATCACCACTGCCATCGTCAACGGCAATTATCTCCAGCTCTTTTAGGGATTGATTTATTAGCGAACTTAAACACCTTGCTAAGGTTTTATCAGCATTGTATACAGGCACTATCACCGAAACTTTATAACTCATTTTTTAACGGAATTCTCCCATTCTAGCAACAAAAGCAAAACCCTCAACTATCAATTTTCAGCTCTTAACTGATTTAACAACCCTTTTAAATGCTCTTCATTATACCTGTAATAAATATTTTTGTCATTAGTTACCGTTACTTTGCCTTTTTTACCATTTTTAACTTTACGCACATTTTTTAGCTGGCTACAAAGTATATCGGCCTCTTTTTCTGCTTTAGCTTTACTATAGTGCATAGCTAAAGCAGCGGCTGCTAAAAGCACTTCGTTTGGCATTTGCTTATTTTTTTGCTGCTTAATAATTACATAACCGCCGCTAAGACCGCGCACATGCAAAAAGGTATCGTTGCCTTTAAAGCCGGCCTTTAATAAAGACTCATTTTCGCTAGCGTTACGACCAACATAAAGGCTATAACCCAACACATTAAAGCTTAAACCTATCTTTAATTTGGTTTGCTTTGTCGTTTTTAGCTCCTGTTCTTTATGTTGTAAATTATTAACCAACTCTTCGGGGTTATTTTGATAGCAATCTTTAAGTTTTAACAGCTGGGTTTCTATTTTAGCTAGCTCACTGCCATGAAAAAGATAAGCTTTCTTTTTTTTGTGGTAAGTTTGGTAATAACTATCAATATTTTGCCGGTAACTTAAAGTATTATCTAACTCTATAGCTATAGTGTTGTTGTTATAATCTTTTAAGGCAATTTGTTCCGCCTTAGTTATCGGCAAGGGGTTAGCTGCCAAAAGTTCGGCTTTAAGTTTATAATCGTTGTAACTTTGCAACCTGTTAACCACTTTGACTAAGGCCTCTTGTTTAGTTTGTAACTTCTCTACAACTTCTCGGTAAAGTTCATCATAATTGATAGTTGGTACTACCTCTTTAAGCTTTTGCCCATTAACCGTTAAATATTCTTGATAAAGCTCTTGAGATAAAGTTTTGGCTGTAAAAGCTCTAATGGTAAAGTCTTTAATTGCTTCGCCGGCTTTAGACTGCGGCCACTTAAAAGACCGGCCACCTACTTCGCCACTACCCGGGCGGCGGTAAAAACAATCAATTATTGTATCGCTAGTATTACACAATAAAATGTTACTGCTTGCTCCCCACAACTTAATAATTAATTTATAGTTTTGCTCACCCTTAGTAAGCAAAAAAACCACTAGTCTTTCATTATTATATTGGTAAACATTATGTAAATAACTACCTTTTAAGTTAGCTTTTAAACACTCTTCAAAACGTAGCTTAGTTTTAACTACCGGCCAATTATCGCTTAAAAAAAGGGCGTTTTGGTTATTTTTTAAATTAATAAAGAGCCGTTTAGTTTGCTTAGCGGTTGGCTGATAAAGTTCTATCACTAAATTAGCGTAATTTGGCTGTTTAAAATTGCGCACAATACTATTAGTTAAGTTAAGCTCAGTTAATAAATGGTTAATTTCTTTATAATTTAAGTTCATTTTATATAAAATAATACGTTTAAGGTTATAAGCAACTGTTTCACGTGAAACGTTTAATTTACTGCTTTGGAGCGATAGTATTCTAGTACTTCAGTTATCTCTTCTAGCGTAAAATATTTTTTAGGTAGGATTATAGCTACACTAGTACTACTCATTAAATAAACAGAGTCGTTATTTATTTCTACTCTATCTACCCATTACGGTGTTACTTTAAGTTCGCTATAGTTAGAGTAATCGGTAATAAAATCTTTAGTGATAAATATTTTTACATTTTCATCTCTTCCTGCTGCAAGTCCATATTGCTTTAAAAATCCTTTTTTAAAAAATTACTCAAAAATACCTGCTACTATGCAAGCAATCATTATAACTAAACCGAAAATTATAACTCTACTGTCATAAATATTAATAAATGAAACACCAACATAGATAATTAGTAAAAACCTTACCCAATACTGATACCTCAAAAAACCCTCTAGTTGCAGTTTATCAGCAAAGTGATGTTGGTAGGTTATGTAATCGTCTGTGATTAAAATGTAGTCTTTTTCTATATTCATTTATCTGGTCCTTTAAAGTTAGCTATACTATAACATAGTTACTCTGCCTTAACAACTATTGGATTAGCATCAAATTATCTTTAACCACTACCTTAATAGTTTGTAGTTTTAAAATAGGGTAGGCCTCATTAATTTTTTTAAGGATTTGCCGCTGCATAAAGAGTATTTTATTTTTATAAACATTATGGTTGGTTTCTATAACCAAAGTACCGGCAGTTATATCATAAATTAAACTATTGGCTGCCAGCGAGCTATCAACAAAATCGGCCCATTTTAAAGATGTGCGTCTTTTGTCTATTTTATTCTCTTTTATGTAAGGGGTAACCAATTTTTTAGCCCGATAATAACTGTCTTTTTTATAATTATTGTACATACAGCTCCCCTTTTTTTACTTCGTAAACTAAGGCGTTAGTTAATTTACTAAAATGATTTTGACCCGGCAAAAAGGTAAAAAAAGCTTGGTTATAAGCCGGCATTAAGTTAATCATTAACTCTTTTAACTTGGCATCTAGTTCTAAAAAAACATCGTCTATCAACATAACCGGTTTAACCGGCAAAGTGGCACTAATAAGGCTGGTACTGGCGATTTTTAACACCACCGAAAGGGCACGTTTTTGGCCGGTACTATAAAAACCGGCTACCTCACCATAAGTACCGGTAAAGATATATTTATCACGATGGGTGCCATAAAGGGCCGTAGCTCGTTTTAGCTCGCTATCAAGCTTGCTGTTAAGGTAAACTTCTATTTCATTAGCTTTAAGACCACTAAATGGACTCTCTAATTTAATGGTAACCGGCTCTTCAAAAATATCTGTTAATAACAGCTGTAGCTTTTGATTAAAATTCTCTAAAAACCCCAAGCGAGTGGTTGTTATCTCCTCGCAATAACCTGCTAACTGCTGGTTATAAACTTTAACTAGAGCCGTATCAGCAACCTTTAAAGCTAAGTTTTTGGCCTTGATTAGTTTTTTATGTTCACGTAATAAACCAATATAACCTTCATAGATAAAACTTAAATTTTGGTCGATAAAACGCCTTCTTTGTTCCTGTTCCAGCTCGGCAAGGCGGATATCATCGTAGGCAAAAACTAAACAAGGAAAGCGCGTTAGTAGCTCCTTACGGTCGGTAATAGGGCTATCGTTAATTTTTATTTGCTTACGGCCTTGTTGCCAACTTACCAGCAGTTTTTCTTCGTTATCTCCATAATAACCGGCGGTAGCAAATTCCTTATTTTCGCTGCCAAGCTTCACAAGGTTAACATCATGCCTCTCCCTAAACGAAGAGGCCAATGAAAAGTAATAGATAGCCTCTAGCAAATTAGTTTTACCTTGCCCATTACTACCGGTAAATATAATGTGCTGATTATGAGTATTAAAGCTGCCGTTCTGTAAATTACGAAAGTTATAAGTATAAATGCGTTTGTACATAGGTATATTAAGATGTTAAATTTTACAACTTTATTTTAAGCTATTTTAAAGCTTTAAACAAGAGTTACCAACAGGTTTAACCTTAATTTAGTTACACATAACCATACAAACAAATATATTACCACATTAAAAACATAACTACCATTATTGTTACCATAAAACTATACGGAAGTATCCCTTGACACTGATTGAAATATAGTTTATACTACTTATACATTTTGGAGGTAGTATGACACTGTTTAACTTTAACACCTTATTTACTAATGAGCAAGACTGTATTAACCACTTTGTTAAGTTAAAATATCCTAATGGGCTTATATGTCCTAAGTGTAGCACCTCTGAAAAAGTGTACCGAGTGGCTAATCCTAAAATGGCTATTTGTAGTAATTGTGCCTCTCAGTTTTCTTTTTTTACAGGCACAATCTTTGAAAAGAGCAACACCGATTTAAGAATATGGTTTTACGCTATTATGCAAATGCTTAATGCTAAAAAGGGTATATCAGCTAAACAGCTACAGCGTGATACGGGCGTTACTTATAAAACAGCGTGGCGGATCCTCCATAAAATCCGTGAGGCTATGGGTAATACCACTAACGATAAGCTCTTTGAGGCCATTGTGGAGATTGACGAAACTTACATAGGCGGTAAACCTCGTAAAAAGAATAAAGGCAACGATGATGATAACCCACCTAAAGTTGCACCGCCTAAAAATAAGCGTGGCAGAGGCACTAAGAAAACTCCTGTCGTGGGTGTGAAGGAGCGTAATAGCAAGCAGGTTTATGCTGTAGTAGCTATGCCTGATAAAGACGGCAAGAAGTTATCGGGCAAACAACTCTTTAATATACTCGATAAAGTTTGTAAAGCCGATACAACAGTTATTACTGATGACTTTAGGAGTTACAATATCCTTGATAAGCAAAATAGCCCATTTATTCATTTAACAGTTAATCATAGCATAGGGCAGTTTTCTGATAGCAAAGGCACGCATACTAACGGCATAGAGAGTTTTTGGGCAGTGTTAAAGCGTGGTATCTATGGCATGTATCATAGTATATCACTTAAATATATGCAAAAGTATATCAATGAGTTTTGCTTTAGAGCGAATAACAGGGAGAATAAAAACGCTTTTAATACTTTATTAGGGTTGTGTTAAGGAAGATAAAGAGAGGAATTTATGATTGAAAGAGATATTTTAATAGCATTATTTACGGCATTGATGGTTACAGGCACGGCAATTATTGTCTTAATATGCACTCTTAGAAGTAATAAGAAAATGCAGAAAGCTAATAATAACTTCCAAAGTTCATTAATAGCAGAGAGAAATATCACTGAAAAGATTAATAGAGAAAAACAAGTAATAACTGAAGCGTATAATTCGCTCCAAGAGTTTTTATTTATAGGAGAAAGAATAAAAGCTAGAAATAAGGAAGATTTTCAGTCATGTGTAGAGCAAATAAATAAACTTTATGTCTTGTTTAGGCAATCTATCAATAACATGAGATTTAATACCAATATCTATCAGGATAGAAAAAAGTGTATAGGTTGTACTTTGGGTGATATTAAAATGCAAGGCGACCTTGCAAGAGCTATGAAAAATTTACGAGAAATTATTATAGAGATTGATAAAGAAATAAGTTACGCTTTCTCTTTCTTGTATTTAACTTTAGATGATACATCAGACACCATTGAGCTAAACAGACAACAGGGCAATATGGGGAAAATAGTTAAAAACTATAGAAGAATAAATGAATTAAGCAAAGATGATAATGAAATTCAAGAGAATATTAAAGAAATCGATAAGTTAATACCACTAATAGAAAACACTAAAGAACAAGTTGAAAATAAAATTAAAATTATTGCTGAAAATAATACTCAAGCTCGCACTAAAATAAGCGATATTATTTCAAATAATATGCCACCATTAAATAAAGCGATTTATGAGTATTTTGATATATATCATGAATATACTAGACAAGTTACAGAATATATCAAGCATAAAGGCTCCATTAGCAGTAATTGTAAGAAATATTGTACTAATTATGATGGTAGCAAAACTAATTAAGGAGTTTAGTGAATGTTAAGTTACATTAGTTTATTTAGTAGTGCTGGGGTTGGTTGTTATGGCTTTAAAGAGGCTGGCTTTCAATGTGTAGCAACCAATGAACTTTTGCCTAAAAGATTAAAAATACAGCAATATAATAAGAAATGCAAGTACAAAAGCGGTTACATAGCTGGCGATATTACAGATAGTAATATTAAGGAGGCTATTTTTAACGAACTTGAATACTGGCAAAAACATGAGAATTTAAAAGAACTAGATGTGTTAATTGCTACGCACCTTGCCAAGGTATGTCAGTGGCCAACCATAAAAAGAAAGATGAAATAGGGCGTAATTCGCTAGTGATATACTCTATTGAGCTTGTTAGAGATATTAAACCACGATTTTTTATTTTTGAAAATGTTAAAGCTTTTTTAAAAACCACCTGTACTAATATTAATGGGCAAAATGTAACTATAAATGAAGCTATTGATAATCATTTAGCAGGTATTTATAATATTGAAAAGCAAGTTATTAACTTTAAAGATTATGGTTCAAACTCTAATAGAACACGAACTTTAGTTATTGGTGTACGAAAAGATTTAAAAGATATAACTCCTTATGATATATTTCCTAGTAAAGAGCAAGAAAAAACCATTAAAGAAGTTATAGGCCATTATGACCCATTAAAAACAATGGGTGAAATATCGCCCAACAATATATATCATCACTTTAGAAAGTATGATCAATCAATGTTAGAATGGATTAAAGATATTAGAGAGGGAGAATCAGCTTTTGATAACACAAACCCTAAAAAAATTCCACACAGAGTAGTTAATGGTCAAATCATTTACAACAAAAACAAGAATGGAGACAAGTATAAAAGATGTTGGTGGGATAAAGTGGCTCCTTGTATTCACACCCGTAATGATATTTTAGCTAGTCAAGCTACAATTCACCCTGCGGATAATCGTGTTTTTAGTATACATGAACTTATGACCTTAATGACTATCCCTGATACATTTAAATGGTCAGAGTTAAGCTTTGATGAGCTTAATGAGCTATCATTTACCGAAAAGGAGTTATTTCTCAAGAAAGAAGCTATAAATATTAGGCAATCTATAGGCGAAGCCGTACCTACTATTATCTTTAAAAAGATTGCTAATAACATCATTAAAGTAAGCGATAAAACTATAACTAATAGAAGAGCTAAAGAGTTAGTTAAAAAAGAAGAGCTTAGCGATAATTTTGATAGGTTATATCAGTTTACAGAAAAGAATAAAAGCTATTATGACTTAATATCATTAACTAAAATAGCAGAGTTTGCTAATGCAGAGCGTGATAGTTTAGCCGCTTTTTATACTCCTCAGAGTATTAGTTTTTCTCTATTGAAAG
>WRBN01000029.1 GCA_009784515.1 Spirochaetaceae bacterium
CGCGTATTACAGGCGATAGGCGAAATATTGGCCGATGAATATTTTGTAGCTTTAAACAGAGACAGAGATGAAGCACAAAGAATAACGCCGGAAGATAGAATTTTAAAACCACAGCAGATTAAACAGCTTTACACCGAAGGTGTGGGAACATGGGCCGAGTACCAAGAAGATTTACAAAAACCAACAAGTCAAAGAAGGGTATATATTATTACCGGGTGGCATGGTAGGCTTGAGGCGAATGTTACATGTTTCGTTGAAGATAATAACATGGCCATAGCTAAAGCGATGGCCATGTTAAATGTACCTGCCTCTGTAACTAGGCCTACAGTTAATGACAATAATATGACCAGCCGCTTTGTAAGGCATGAACATGGGACTACATTATTTAACAATACCGGCACCCATTTCACTCTAATAGATAGACAGAAAAATACTCATTGGGATCCTGACCCTACCACAGAGAATGTATTAAGGAGAGTAAATATAATATGTAGACGATTTAATACAAATATTAATTAATGTAAAAACTGATCAGTAATTATTTACATTAAATATATAAATAATTACTGATCGGATCTTAATATTTGTGTTTTATCGTTAAGTCCTTTTATATCTTTTTTTTCTAAAAGGTTCCCTACAAGCCAAATTCTTATTAAATTAACATTATAATTTATATCAAGGCTAATTAATGGATTATGGCTCACATCAATCTCTATTAAATTAATTAAATTGTTTATATTAATAATAGTTAACTGGTTATTTCTTGCATAAAACCTATTTAATTTAGTTAAAGTGCTTAAATTTAATGTAGTTAAGTAGTTAAAACTTATATATAGTTCAGTTAATCCAATTAAATACTCAATACCCTCTGCATTGTTAATACCTCTCCCACTAGCCCTAAGCCATTCAACCTCTGCCAACTCATCACTCAACCTCTGCCCGGTTAACCCGGCATTAGGCCCTAACACTTCCGCCACCACCGCCCTTAAATTCTCATCAGGGAATAAACTGGCTAGCGTAGCGTTAGCCGCTACCGGCAACCCTTGCCCTTGTGCGTTTATGGCTATTAGTAATAAAGCTATAGTTAATATTTTTTTCATAGTAATAGTTTAGCATAGTTTACGGTTAAAGTAAAGCTAAAAGATTAAAGTTTGGCCTGTAAGCGTAATTTTGCGTTAAATATTTAGTACCTATAGATGGATAGTTACCTTAATGATGACTATCCATCTATATCTATCCTTTAATAAAAAAGGAATAAGTAACAAGGAACAGAAAAATTTTCCCGGTTCTTTATTACTCGTTCCTTTTTAATTTTCAGTTTTTAATTCTTACTATTAATTCTTTTCTTTCCTTTTCATAAAAAAGGTGGGGAGCAAAGCTTGCAGGCCGGTGGCAAAAATAAATATTATCCAAGACCAGCTCCAACTGGCCAAAAACCCCAGTGTTAAAAAGATAGCTACAGCAAAAATCCAGATAGCGCCGCTTATCATACCAAATTTTACGCCGGCTTCCGGGCTATTCCATATTAAGTTGTACTGCTCTTGGCCATACAGGTTTTTGGCCCAAGGTTTTAGCCTCTCTTTTTCGGTTAAAATTAAAAAAGCTAACAAACCGATACCGGGCAGTAAAAAGGTGATGATAAGACCGATAAGCGGAATTAAGGCGATAGCTGTGGGGACACCTTGCTCAAAAGTAAGAGGTAAGTGAGAATGAGAGCGAAAGCGTTCGGCAAAACGTTCTTGCATATAAGGGGCAACTTCGCTGGTAAACCTTTCTCCAGTCTCGATGGCCGACATCGTGCCAAAAAAAGTTACTGGCATCGTAAAAATGGCAAAGGCAATAAGAGCGGCGGCGGCGGCATACCAAGCGGCTCTCTTTTTACTTGCGGGAAAAGCGGTGGCGGTTTCCTGTGTCATACCCAACCAAGTAAAGCCCGCTACGGTTACGGTGATAAAGGGTAAAATACTGCCAAACATGGCCGTAAGTGATAACATTGCGGGAAACCCCGTCGATCTTGTAGCAAAAAAGACGGTTGCCCCGATGGCGGCCCCTAAAAGGAGTAAAGCCCCAAAGGCAATGTAACCGGCCACCCGGCTCTTGCTCATATATTGCTGAATACCCATATAAACCTCCTGTAAAATTTCGTTGCGTTTTTTAAGCGAAAGCTCATCGGCTAAAGCCGAGACATCGCCAAGCTCGGTAGTAGCTTTTTCAAAAGCTGTTTTTTCATCTAAACCTTTCTTCATCAAATTTTCTATTTTAGCGTTAAGGTTAGCCAAAAGCTCTTCTTTAAAGTCGGTCAGCGCCACCGTTTCTTCGTAACCCTCAAAAAGGGAATTAACAAATGCTTGTGTATTCATATTTCCTCCGTTTTCGCTACTCTATGGTGAGCAGCCCATCAATAATTGTTTTGGTAAAGTTCCAATCGCGTACATTTTGCCAAAAGGTTTGTTTCCCTTTTTCACAAATTTGGTAATATTTGCGCCTTGCACCCAATGTTTCATCTCCCCAGTATGAAGAGATACAACCATCGGCCTCCAGCCGTTTGTAACTGGAATATAAAGTGGCCTCTTTTAATTCGTACCTTTCTTCGGTGCGCTTTCGTATCCGGTTATAAATTTCAAAGCCATAGGCATCGCTCTGCATTAAAATGCCCAATACGATGGTATCGGTGTGGCCGCGTAATAGGCCCTCTGACAAATTGGCATCGGCCAAGCTTTCTTTTTCTGCCTCCATTTTTACCTCCTAAGTTAATTTTTTTTATAAAACTATTTTTGTTGTTAAAATAGTCTTATTGTCAAGATAAATTATATATCAAAGTACTATGATTGTCAAGTATATTTGAAAAGAAAAATGAAAATATTTTATTCTGCTGCGAAAAGCATTAGGCACACACAAAGGGGTAAGTTTTTTCATATCTTTTGTGGTTTAAAATCTTTTCTTTTAATTTAAGTTATCAGTTCTTAACTATAAAAGCTGCTGGCGGTCTAGCCTAAAGTACTTAAACCTGATATAGTGTAGCTATGAGCGATTATAGTGCACAAAGTATTCAAATATTAAAGGGCCTAGAGGCCGTACGCGTTAGGCCGGGTATGTATATTGGCAGTACCGGCCCCGATGGCCTTCACCATTTAGTTTACGAAGTTGTTGATAACAGTATCGATGAAGCCTTAGCCGGCCATTGTACGTGGGTTAAGGTGATTATCGAAAAAGATAACATCATTAGGGTAGAAGACGACGGACGCGGTATCCCGGTGGATATTCACCCCGAAGAGGGCCTTTCGGCCCTTGAAGTAGTTATGACCAAACTGCATGCCGGCGGAAAATTTGATAAAGATAGTTACGCAGTATCGGGTGGTTTGCACGGTGTGGGGGTATCGGTGGTTAATGCCCTGTCGGAGTGGCTGGAGGCTAAAGTTTACCGCGAAGGTAAAATTTACACCCAATGTTTTGATAGAGGTATTACCCGCCACGAATTACAGCATTTGGGCGATACCGAAAAAAAAGGTACCACCATCAGGTTTAAGGCCGATGACCAAATTTTTACCGAAACCACCGCTTACAGTTTTGATGTTTTGGTGGCACGTTTGCGCGAGCTGGCCTTTTTAAATAAAGGCATCAAAATTATTATTGTTGACGATCGTAAAGAAACGCCTATCACCCGCGAGTTTCACTTTGAGGGCGGTGTTAAAGAGTTTGTCAGTTATTTAAGTCAAAATAAAGCCGTCATTCATAACGAACCCATCTACTTTGAAATAGAAAACGATAACGTACGTATGGAAATTAGCCTGCAATATAATAATGATATTAACGAAATTACCTATAGTTTTGTTAATAACATTAACACCCGCGAAGGCGGTACGCACCTTACCGGCTTTCGCACCGCTTTAACGCGTGTTATTAATAATTTTGTTAAAGATAGCCGTCATCTTAAAAAACTTAGTGAAGGGGCTCTTACCAGCGATGATGTGCGCGAGGGCTTAGTGGCTATTATCAGTATTAAAATTGCCAATCCGCAATTTGAGGGGCAAACTAAGCAGAAGCTGGGGAATAACGAGGTTAAGGGGGCGGTGGATAGCGCCGTTTACGAACGGCTTACCGCTTTTTTTGAGGCTGAGCCTAAAGTTATTGATATTATCCTCGAAAATGCCTGTAACGCCGCCAATGCTCGGTTGGCTGCCCGTAAAGCCCGTGATTTAGCCCGCCGTAAGAGTGTGTTGGGCGGCAGCGGGTTGCCCGATAAACTGGCCGATTGCAGCGATAAAGACCCGGCCAGCTGCGAGTTATTCATTGTGGAAGGCGATAGCGCCGGCGGCAGTGCTAAAGAGGGCCGCGATAGGCGCACACAGGCCATTCTACCTTTATGGGGTAAAATGCTTAACGTAGAAAAAACTCGGTTGGAGAAAGTAATTGATAACGAAAAGCTCTTGCCCGTTATTTTGGCGCTGGGTGCAGGGATTGGCGATGACTTTGATGTAGAAAAGCTGCGCTACCATAAAATTATCATTATGGCCGATGCCGATGTGGACGGCAGCCACATTCGCACCCTTATGCTCACCTTCTTTTTTAGGTATATGGCTAAATTAGTAGAGGGCGGCTTTGTGTACATTGCTAACCCGCCGCTTTATAAAGTAAGTAAGGGTAAAAAACATTTTTATGCTTTTAGTGATGACGAACGTGATGCCGTTGTTAAAGCCGAAGGCAGTGATGATATTATGCGTTACAAAGGTTTAGGTGAGATGAACAGCGAAGAACTGGGCGAAACCACTATGAATAAAGAAAACCGCAGCTTAACCCGTGTTACCATGCAGGACGCTATCGAGGCCGATAAGTGGTTTACCATTTTAATGGGCGACCAAGTGCCGCCGCGCAGGCAATTTATAGAGGAAAATGCGGCTTATGCCATTAATTTAGATATATAGGTATTTAAAATAAAGTATGAGAGATACTTTACTAGATTTTAGTAAAATAAGCCAAATAAATTTATTTAATGAAGAGAAGCTATCGGTTAGTTACATTAAAGAGCTTGGGGCTAAGCGTAGCGAAGAAAATTTAGATAAGCTTATTATCTTATTTGCTCAAGATAACCCGATTGATATTCGGCGTGAGATAGTCTCCTCTATTGGTAGGCAGCTTAATAAAGACAAAATTTATAACTTTATTCATAATAATGTTTATAGTTGTGGCTTTATGGAATTGGTTTACCAGATGTTTAGAACCTGTCTTTACAATAATACAGATTTACGTTTTTTAGAGTTACAACAAGCTATACTTAAGCATTTTGATAACGAAGTTTTAGACAAAATGCAGCGCTATTATACCTATAGGCAAAGTAAAAAGAGTGAAAAACATCTTCCTAAAATAGTTAATCCTTTATTATTAAAGGGTGATAATGTTATTACCTTGCCTATATTACCCGAACAATCGGTGCAGCTTATCTTTAGCTCGCCGCCTTATTACAATGCACGTCTTTATGCAGATTATAAATCGTATAACGATTATTTAAGCAAAATATTTAAGACATTGGAGCAGTGTTTTAGGGTGTTAGAAGATGGGCGCTTTATCATTATCAATGTTTCACCGGTTATTACCAAACGGCCGGGCCGCGAGTTTGAAAGCATTAGGTATCCTATTCATTTCGATTTTCATAAAATTTTAGAGCAGGCCGGCTTTTATTTTATCGATGAAATTATTTGGATAAAACCAGAGTATAGCGTGCCCAATCGAGTGGGTGGCTACCACCAAACACGGTTACCCTTAAGTTATAAACCAAATTGTATTACAGAATCGCTCCTCGTTTACCGTAAGGCCGCCGATTTTTTGTTGGATAAAAATATCAAAAAGTATCCTAGTGGCTTAGGGATTAATAAAGCCGAAAAATACGAATCAACTAATTGTTGGTATATTCAGCCTAAGGCCGATAAAAACCACCCGGCTGTCTTCCCAGAAGAGTTGTGTGAAAAGGTTTTAACTTATTATTCTTTCCCGGGCGATGTCGTGCTCGACCCTTTTGCCGGTAGCGGCACTTTCGGTAGGGTTGCTACTCAAATGGAACGTATTCCTGTTTTATGTGAGCAAAATGAAAAATACATCAATATTATTCAGCAAGGCGGGCATTATGATAACCTTTGAAGAAGCAGTGGTTAAAGATACCATTAGTAAATTACTTAAGGGCGAAGATTACCGTACGGTGGTGATAAATGCCATTAATGTTGAGTTCTTAGATTTTGCTATTAAATTTTTTAAAGAAATTATCGATGCCAAATATCATAATACTCATATTAATTTAGAATGGTATAAAGAAAGGTTTATTAATAGTAAGTTATTATTACCCGAAGAAGCGGCCATTTATGCCGGTGTTAATAAAAAAACTATCACTAACATTAAAGGTACAGCCACTAAGGAGGTAGTGCTGGAATTTGCTAACGAAAACTTTGAGTATTTAGCGGCAATGGTTTCGGCTTTAGAAGATGATACGCAGGCTGGTCTAAGTGTTATTATAAAACTTTCTTATAATGGTATATCAGTGGAGCTATCTTTAACAGAAAGTTTACTGGTAATAAATGCTTTAGCTACCAAAAAGATGGCTATTAGGGGCGGCGCTTGGAGCGCTATGGGCAAAAAAGTAGAAAAACCTTTAATGCTAGCTTTGTGTAAGTTATGTGATGTACCGGAAGAGTATATAAATAGTGAAATTTTTAAAAAAGATGAAAATAAAGATTTTGACCGTGAAATTGACTTTAAATTGTGGAACAAAGATAAAACTCAAAGTTACAAAGTAGAAGTGAAACTGATGGGTAGAGGTAACCCTGAAAGTGCCGATGTGGTTTTTGCCCGCGATACCGATATTTTTATAACCGATACTTTAAGCGAACAAAACAAAGCTCAGTTTTTTGCTAATAATGTTAAGTTTTTAGAGTTAAAAGGTAACAGGCAAGTTAAAGAGCAATTTATGGAATTGCTTAATTCTTTAAATATTTAGGTATTAGCAGCCAAGAATTGGTACAGTATTATAAATAAATATAATTGCTGTATTTAGGTGATTAATTTAGTCCCGGTAAGGGGCTAAATTAATTTTTAAGGGAAAATTTTTATTTAAGTAGCTCTAATAACTATTAAAACTGTAATTTTTCTTCTTGCTATTTATTTTAATTATGCTATAATGGTAGTTAAAATAAATACAGGAGGCGTTTACGGGCTAATTTATTAGCCTAAATAGTAGCTATGAATAAAGTATTTTTATGTAAAGAAACTGATAAAAATGAAACGCGAGCTGCCTTAGTCCCTGCCGATGTCAAAAAGTTAATCGGTATGGGTTATGAAGTTGCCGTAGAAAGAGGGGCCGGGTTAAAGATAGCCGGCTGTACCGATGCCGAGTACGAAGCCGCCGGCGCTAAGCTTATGTCTTTAAATGACGGCTATAATTTTGCCGACATCGTGGTGCGTATTAACAAACCAGATAATGTAAGCGGTATTAAAAAAGATACCTTGCATGTTAGCAGCTTTGATGTTTTTAACGAAAAAGCCGCCATTAATGATTTTGCCGGTGCCGGTATCCGAATGTTAAGCCTAGAAATGATGCCGCGTACTACCATCGCTCAAAAGATGGATATTCAAAGTTCTCAGGCTTCGCTGGCCGGTTATTACGCCGTGCTGCTTGCCGCAACCAAACTGCCAAAGGTTTTCCCTATGATGATGACCCCTTCGGGTACCATCTCGCCCGCCAAAGTTTTTATTATTGGTGTGGGTGTGGCCGGTTTACAGGCCATTGCTACCGCGAAACGTTTGGGCAGCCGTGTAGAAGCCTTTGATACAAGGCCGGTGGTAGAAGAGCAAGTAAAAAGTTTGGGTGCCAAATTTGTTAAAATTGATATTGGTGAAACCGGTCAAACCGAGCAAGGTTATGCCAAAGAGCTTACCCCCGAACAAGTTGAATTGCAACGCAAAGGCCAAGCAAAGGTTTGTGCCGGCAGCGATATTGTTATTACTACCGCTAAAGTTTTTGGCCGCAAAGCCCCAATCCTTATTACTAAGGAAATGCTTGCCCAAATGAAGCCCGGCAGCATTGTGGTGGATATGGCTGTTAAAACCGGCGGTAATGTGGAAGGCAGCGACCCTACCAAAGATGTAATGCTGGATAACGGTGTGCTTATTGTGGGCGGCGACAGCCTAGAAAGGTTTGTCGCTAAAGACGCTTCGGCGATGTTTAGCGGTAACATCTTTAACCTACTTGAGCACTTTTGGGATAACGAAAAGAAAAGTTTTAAGTACGACCCTGCCGATGAAATTTTGGCCGGTTGTGTGATTACCGATGGTGGGAAGATTATCCACCCACGATTTATTTAATTAAAAGCGGAAAGGTGAAAGTTGAAAGCTAGTGGCTTTTAATTTTCAGTTATTAAATTATAGGAGAAAAATTTTATGGGTATAATTAGCCTGTTGTTTGTCTTTGTTATGGCGGCTTTTTTGGGGTTAGAGCTTATTGCTAAGGTGCCTTCGCAGCTGCATACGCCGTTAATGTCGGCTACTAATGCTATTTCGGGCATTATTTTAATAGGTGCGGTTAGCATTACCGCCGGTCAAACCTTTGGCAGCTTAGGCATGTGGCTTGGGTTACTGGGTATTTTTTTAGCCACTATCAATGTGGTGGGCGGCTTTTTGGTTACCGCCCGTATGTTAGAGATGTTTAAAGATAAGGGAGGTAAAAAATAATGCGAGAAATGCTTATTAACTTAGCATACATTTTATCGGCCGTATTATTTATTATGGGTATAAAACGGCTAGGCAAAATTAAAACAGCTAGGCAAGGTAATGCGGTTTCGGCCTTTGCTATGTTGGTGGCTGTGGTGGCCATCTTTTTCGACCCTCAAGTTATGGCCGCTGGCTTTATCGGCACTTTTGATAATGTTCATTTATGGATATTTGTCGCTATTATTTTGGCTTCTTTAATTGGTATTGTTTGGGCTAAAAAGGTAGCCATGACGGGTATGCCTGAAATGGTGGCCATGCTTAACGGCTTTGGTGCTTTGGCCTCCTTTGCTGTTGGTGCAGTAGACTTTTTACGTATTCGGGCTACAGGCGGTGAGACCGATATTATAACTGCTGTTTCTACGGGGCTAGCTATCTTTATTGGGGCAATGGCCTTTACCGGTTCAATTATTGCCACCCTTAAATTATCAGAAAAAATTTCGGGTAAAGCTGTAATGTTTCCCGGTCAAAATGGCCTTAACGCTCTTATTATGTTATTGGTAGCGGCTATTATTGTTGTGTACGCTTTGCCTGTTAGTATAGTAAGTGTAGAGATTAAAACCTATGCTATTATCGCCTTAATGGTTATTTCGGCCATTTTTGGTATTACTTTGGTTATGCGTATTGGCGGCGGCGATATGCCGGTGGTTATTTCGCTTATCAACAGCCTTACTGGTTTAGCTGTTGCCAGTGCCGGCTTTATTATTTTAAATCCTGCCCTTATAGTAACCGGTTGTTTGGTAGGAGCATCGGGAATTATTCTTACCCTTATTATGTGTAAGGCCATGAACCGCTCTATCAGCAACCTTTTATTTAGTGGTTTTGGGGCTAATGTAAGTAGTGGTAAGGCGAATGGCCCACAGGCCGAGCCAAAATCGATGAGCGTAGAAGACGCTTATATGGTGATGGAGGCCGCTCAAAGTGTGGTCTTTATTCCCGGTTACGGTATGGCCGTTGCCCAAGCGCAGCACGCTGTAAAAGAACTGGCCGCTAAGCTGGAAGAAAATGGTGCAGAGGTAAACTTTGCTATTCACCCGGTAGCCGGCCGTATGCCCGGCCACATGAACGTTTTATTGGCCGAAGCCGATATTCCTTATGAGCAGCTAAAAACGATGGACGAAATTAACCCCACCATGCCAACCTATGATGTGGCAGTGGTAATTGGTGCCAACGACGTTGTCAACCCCGCTGCCGAAACCGATACCAGCTCGCCTATTTATGGTATGCCTATTATTAAGGCCCACGAAGCGCGTACGGTATTTGTGCTTAAGCGCGGGAAAGGTAAAGGCTTTAGCGGTATAGAGAACGAGCTGTTTACACGGCCAAATACCATAATGATTTATGGTGATGCTAAAGGTACAATTACCGGCCTTGCCAATGAGTTTGGTGCAGAGTAATTTACAAAGGGGGCCTTAAGGCCCCCTTTGCAGTTATTAACTTATAAGTTAATAGTTAATGATTTAGGAGAGGCCGCATAGCGGCCTTTTTTATTGGTAATCATTATTTTGATTAACATCTTTATTTTCCTATATACTGCCTAATATCACCTCTTAGCGGTTCGGACTCAAGGCCAACTAAAGCCTCTTTTATGCGGTTCTTATTTAAAATAAAAAATTAAACTTAACGCCGAGCCACCGTTACCGGCCCTACCGAGCCGGTAGCCCCAGTATGAGTAGTGCTGCCAACGATACGGCCGTTACGGGTAATAGTAGAGGTAAAGGTGTAGTTTTGGCTGTCCGTCCCTAAGCGGCTGATGATAAGGCTTGCTCTGGCATCGGCATAAACAATAAAGCTGTGGCTAAAAGGTAAGGTAGTGGTTCTGGTTTCTGCTCCTACAGCGGTAAGTAAAAAGATAGTAAATTGCGTGGTAGGGTCTACGGTATCGTTAGTGCCGGCATAAACGGCAGTAACTTCGTAAGTTAAATTTAAACTTCCTTAATTAATATAAATTTTAAATAACAAACTGCTAGCAAGCCAAAGTATTTCTGTAATTAAAATAATTTTAAAACAGGCCTACTATGACAGCTTGTAAAGTTATTTTACACCATCAAAGCTTCAATGTCAAATTAAAATTTAATGGTTAGCTATTAAAAAACCTTTCGGCAACGAAAGGTTTTAAATTGTAATATTTTGCTAATGATGGTTAAAAACTTACCAGCGGTTTACAGCTACCGGGCCGGCAAAACTGCCGCTGCCGATATGGCGGTTACTGGTAACAATCCGGCCGTTGCGCCTAATGGTAACGGTAAAAATATAATCGGTATTATCGGCCGGCAGGCGGTTGACGGTGATAAACCCCATTGTATCTTCGTGTATGGTAAAGCTGTGGTTAAAGGGCATACCGCTTTGTATGTTTTGTTCGCCTACAGCCGTAAAAAAGAACACCCTAAATTGAGTAGAGCTATCAACGGGGGCATGGCTATCGGCATAAACGGCGCTAACTTCGTAGTGTAAAGTTGGCGGCGAGGAACAAGCTATTAAAGTTAAACTTAAAGCTGTGAGCAGGGTTAATAATATTTTTTTCATTTTTAAAACTACTTCCTTACAGCCTAAAAATTAATGGTGTTGTTGGTCTGCTGTATTTAAAAGAATAATAGCAAATTTTTGAGCTTTTGGCAAGACTTTAGAAATAATTAAAATTAAGAAGTAAAAATTAAAAATTCTTTACTCTTTAATTATTCCTTGTTTCTTATTTCGATGTTTGGCTACTGGCCTGCCAAAAAATATAAAGATATTCTTTAATAAACGTAAAAATAATTAGTTTTTAAAAATTTACGCTAGCCACAACTAAAAATTGTGTGGTATAATGGTAGTAGTATACAATTAAGGGGGCATTTAAATTGGCACAAGCAAATTGCCAAAACCAGTTGGCAAGTAAATTTTATAACGAGCTGGATGAATTTATAGCAGGCTATAAATTTGATAAGCATGATAACCGCCGTAAAGGTAATATCATTCAAATATTACATAAGGCGCAGCATATCTTTGGTTACCTACCCGCCGAGGTACAGCAGCACGTAGCCGATAGAGTGGGAGTAAGTTTGGCCCATATTTCGGGTATTGTTAGTTTTTACAATTACTTTACCGTTACACCTAAGGGCAAATACAAAATAGCTGTTTGTATGGGTACGGCCTGTTTTGTGCGCGGCAGCGGCGAGGTGCTGGCTCAGTTTGAAGAGCAAACCGGCATAAAAGCCGGTAAGGTAAGCGATGACGGTAAGTTCTCCATCGATGCGGTGCGCTGTATTGGCGCTTGTGGCCTTGCGCCGGTACTTACCATTAATGAAAAAGTTTATGGCTCTGTAAAACCTGAGCAAGTAAAAGATATTTTGGCTAATTATTATTAAAGGGATAGTTATGGAAAAAATTAAAAATTACGATGAGCTTAAAGCTAAATACCGCCAAAATTTAACTAGGCTAACATTACGCGAAGTTATTGATGAGCAGGTAAAAAAAGATATAGAGCAAGCAGCTAAAAGTACGGCTAAGCACGATATTCTAGTGTGCGCCGGTACCGGTTGTACCGCCTCGCGCAGCCTAGAAATTATCACCAGCTTACAGGACGAGCTTAAAAAGCAAGGCATAGAGGGTGTTAATGTTATGCCCACCGGTTGTTTTGGTTTTTGCGAGCAAGGCCCGATTGCCCTTGTTATGCCGGAAGATACCTTTTACGTTAAGGTTAAACCGGAAGATGCCGCCGAGTTGGTAGAAACGCATATTAAAAAAGGCGAAAGAGTAGGAAAATTAATTTATCATGAACCGATTGGTGATACTTTAATCGAAAAGCAGCACGATATGCCTTTTTATAAAAAGCAAAAACGTATTGCCCTGCAAAACTGCGGGTTAATAGACCCCGAAGATATTGATGAATATGTGGCTATGCGCGGTTTTCAGGCTTTAGGCAAAGTTTTGTTCGAGCTTAAACCGGCTGAAGTGATTGATATTATGAAAAAATCGGGCTTACGCGGGCGCGGTGGGGCCGGTTTTCCAATCGGCCTAAAGTGGGAGTTTGCCGCTAAGTACCAAAGTTCCGAAAAATTTGTGCTGTGTAACGCCGACGAAGGCGACCCCGGCGCTTTTATGGACCGCGGTATCCTTGAGGGCGACCCTTGCAGCGTGCTGGAGGCAATGACTATTGCTGGTTATGTGATAGGGGCCAATAAAGGTTACATTTATATTAGGGCCGAATATCCGCTGGCTATCGAGCGCTTAAATATTGCCTTAAAACAACTGCGCACCTACGGTTTGTTAGGTGATAACATTTTGGGCAGCGGCTTTAACTTTGATGTAGAGCTAAAATTTGGCGCCGGCGCTTTTGTTTGCGGTGAAGAAACCGCTCTTATTCATAGTATAGAGGGCCAACGCGGCGAACCAACCACCAAGCCCCCTTTCCCGGCCGAAAAAGGCTTGTGGGACCAACCCACCATTATTAATAACGTAGAAACTTTGGTTAATGTGCCGCGTATTTTGCTTAACGGCCCCGAATGGTACGCCGCTGTGGGCACCGAAGAATCGAAGGGCACAAAGGTTTTTGCTTTAGCCGGTATGGTAAATAACGTTGGTTTAGTAGAAGTACCGATGGGCGTTACTTTACGTGAGATTGTTTATGAAATTGGCGGCGGCATTAAAAACCATAAAAAATTTAAAGCTGTGCAAACCGGCGGGCCATCGGGTGGTTTAATTACTAAAGAAAACCTCGATACCCCTATTACTTACAAAAACCTCTCGGATATTGGCAGTATGATGGGCAGCGGCGGTATGATTGTGCTAGATGAAACCAGCTGTATGGTAGATGTGGCTAAATTTTACCTAGAATTTACAGAGGAAGAAAGCTGCGGCAAATGTACCAGCTGCCGTGTGGGCACCAAAAGACTGCACGAAATGTTAATTGCCATTAGCGAAGGTAAAGCCCCTGCCGATACTCTTGAGAAATTAGAAGAGCTAAGCAACACCATTGTTAAAACCAGCTTGTGCGGACTGGGGCAAACGGCCCCTAACCCGGTGTTGTCCAGCTTGCGTTTTTTCCGTGAGGAATACCTTGAGCATATTAATGATAAAAAATGCCGAGCAGGAGTTTGTAAATCGTTGTTAAGTTATATTGTTAATGATAACTGTATTGGCTGTACCGTTTGCGCTAAAAAGTGCCCGGCGGAGTGTATTAGCCTAACCGATAGGCCGGTAACCGCCAAGTTAGCCAACGGTAAAGTGCCGGAGGGTAAGTTTATCCATATAGTTAATCAGGCCGAGTGTACCAAGTGCGGTATCTGTAAAACTGCCTGTAAATTTAACGCCATCGATTTGATTTAAGGAGATTAATAATGGTAAAGATAGAGATAAATGGTACCCCGCTGGAAGTAGAGGCCGGTACTACAATTATAGAGGCTAGTAAAAAGATAGAAGGGCTAGAGATACCGGCCCTGTGTTATATGAATTTAGGCTTATTTAAGCTAGACCACCACGTGGCCAGCTGCCGGATTTGTATGGTAGAGGTTACACAAGGGCAAGCTAAACCACGCTTGATGCCTTCGTGCGCCGTGCCGGTGGCGGAGGGTATGAAAATTGTAACCAACACTCCCGAAATTATTAACCACCGTCGTAATGTGCTGGAGCTATTACTAAGCGATCATCCTTTTGAATGTTTAACTTGCGGTAAAAATTTAGAGTGCGAGCTGCAAACTTTAGCTAAAAAATTTAACATACATGAAGTTAAGTACAAGGGCGAGCAATCAACTTACCCGCTGGATATAAGCAGTAAGGCTATTAAGCGCGACCTTAATAAATGTATTATGTGTCGCCGCTGCGAAACGATGTGTAATACGGTGCAAACCGTTGGCACCTTAACCGGTTACGGGCGCGGCTTTACCGCCGTTGTAGGCACCGCCGGCCTTGAGCCTTTAAAAGATACCAACTGTACCTTTTGCGGCCAATGTGTAAGCGTGTGTCCTACTGCCGCTCTTGCTGAAATTAACTATACTAAAGATGTATGGAGCGCTTTAGCTAATCCTAAAAAGACGGTGGTGGTGCAAACGGCGCCGGCTGTACGTACCTCTATCGGTGAAGAGTTTGGTTTTGCTGCCGGTTATGACGGCACCGGTAAATTGGTGGCCGGCCTTAAAAAGATGGGCTTTAATGCCGTTTTTAGCACCGATTTTGCCGCCGACCTTACCATCATGGAAGAATCTAAGGAGTTAATAGACAGGATACAAAGCGGCAAAAATTTGCCCATTTTAACCAGTTGCTGTCCCGGCTGGGTTAATTTTTTAGAGCAGCAATTTCCTAGCTTGCTAAATATTCCTTCCACTTGTAAAAGCCCTATGCAAATGTCGGGTGCTATCACCAAAAGTTATTACGCCCAGAAAATTGGTATAGACCCTAAAGATTTAGTGGTAGTAGCCATTATGCCGTGCTTGGCTAAAAAATATGAAGCCGGCCGTGAAGAGTTTACTAAAGATGGCGTGTCCGATGTTGATTATGTACTTAGCGTGCGCGAACTGGCCAAGATGTTTCGCGAAGCCGGGGTGAATTTTGCTGCCTTACCCGATGCCGAATTTGACAACCCGTTAGGTGAAGCTACCGGTGCCGGCACTATTTTTGCCACGACCGGAGGGGTTATTGAAGCTGCTCTGCGTACCGCCTACGAAACCGTTACCGGGCAAGAGCTTAAAGGCAGCGATATAGAGTTTCATGCCGTGCGCACAGCGATGGAAGGTGTTAAAGAGGCAGTGGTCGATTTTAACGGCCTTAAACTAAACATTGCCATCACCAACGGACTCGGCAATGCCCGTAAAGTGCTGGAAAAAATTGAGGCCGGCGAGGCTAACTACCACGCCATCGAAATTATGGCTTGTCCCGGCGGTTGTATCGGCGGCGGCGGTCAGCCGTATATTCATGGCGACACCGGTAAAATTGAGGCCCGCAGGCAAGGGCTTTACAAAATTGATGGCAATGATAAATTACGTAAATCGCACTTAAACCCGTCTATCCAAAAACTTTACAAAGAGTTTTTAGGTGAGCCGGGAGGCCACAAGGCGCATGAGCTGTTACATACGCATTATAGCGATAGGAGTAAGGGTTAAGTTGGCTAAATAGGGACACAGGCCGTCAAATAGGCTGGCTTGTGCCGTTAGATAGTGAAAAGAGGGCTTTAGCCCTCTTTTTATTTATTAAACTATTCATCTAAATTCTATTTTTATCAATATATTTTAATGTAACTTAGCAAAAGAGAATAGCGTGTTAGGCCGTAAAACACTCTTGCCAAAGCGGTAAAAAGGGTATATAATATAAACCTATGGTACAAAATGCATTACTTATTGCTTTTTATGTTGGTAAAAATATAGAGCATAGCAATAAATTATTTAGAAGCTTTAAGGTTAGTATCGAAAAAGCTATAACTAACAGTTATGTTATGCAGGCTAAAGATAATAGCTTTAATTTTGATGATATAGTGGTCATACTTTATCCTTTAAATTATAGCTTTATTATAGCCGGCGAAGCCGATATGAACGAGCTTATAGCCGCCATTAAAGCCGCCGATTATAGTTTAATTAAAGATAAAAACTTAACCATTACTAAGCCGCTTTTTAGTTTACTGTACGATAATATGAGCTTAACCGAAGAAAAAATTTGCGGCGAATGCAGCCCGTGCCGGTTAGGTGGGCCGCGTATTAAAGAATTTTTAAAGCTTTTTACCAATCACAATGTCGTTATGGGGCACCTTAGGCAGGCCGGTAATGTAGGCCGGGCTATGAAGCAGGCCAGTATGTGCAGTATAGGCATGTTTGGGGCCGATAGTTTATTGTTTGCTCTAGAGCACTTTACAGCGGCTTTTATTAATGCCGTGCGCGAATCGGCCATTAAACACGATGAGGCCCAATATTACGCTTCTTTGGGAGACTTAAATGATTATTGAGGTTAAAGTTAATGATATAACGGTTAACTTTTTAATTTTGTAGCAGTAAAGAATAATTAAGAGATATAATGACTAAAGAACAGCTTTTTGGTAATATAAATTTTGAAGCTCTCAAGAACGACGCAAACTTTAAAGAGGATAGCGTGCGTGAGGTAATGATTTTACCTTTAATTAAGGCGTTAGGCTATGAAGATGACGCTATTGAACGCAGTAAAAGCTTAAAACACCCCTTTTTAAAGGTGGGCAGTAATAAAAAGGTGGCTATTAAGTTAATACCTGATTATTTATTAAAGATAGATGACAACTATGTGGTTTGTTTAGACGCTAAAGCACCTAATATTCATATTTTAGATAACGACCATATAGAGCAGGTGTATAGCTATTCTGCCCATACTGAAGTGCGGGCCACGTATTTTGCTTTATGTAATGGTGTGCAGTTTGCCTTATGGCGAAGGGAAGAGAGTAAGCCTTTACTTGTTTTTAACTTAAATGAAATAGAATACTATTGGCAAAGATTATTTTGCTATATTTCGCCTTATTCTATAATTAGTGATAATGTTATTTACACCCAAACCGAACTGAAACATGATGATAGTTGGTATAAAAGCAGAAAACTACCTAAGGAAATACAGGTAAAAAAACGTGCCGTTAAACGGCATTTTGGTGTACATGGCTATTTTACGCGGCAAAGCTGGGATATTGTTCAAACTTATATAGAAAACTTTAGCCAGCCAAGCGATGTGGTACTAGACCCCTTTGGCGGCAGTGGCGTTACGGCAATAGAGGCGATGATGAGTAACCGCGAGGCTATTCACCTCGATTTAAACCCACTTTCCATCTTTATGACCGAAGCCTTATTAGCCCCTATAACCGAAGAAGAGCTAACCACAGCTTTTGTGGCCATAAAAGAGCAATTTAAAAAATTTGCACCAAAAACAGATGAAGATGTAGAAAAAGCCTTAAAAAAATACCCTTTGCCCAAAGGGTTACGTTTGGCTTTGCCTAAAGATGCCGATGTAGCCATCGTTGGCGAATTATTTACAAAGCAACAACTGGCCGAACTTGCTTTACTAAAGTTTTTAATAAAAAAGCATAGAAATAAAAATTTACAAAAAATTTTACTGTTAATGTTTAGCGGTACAGTTACACGGGTAAATTTAACTTATCATGTTAGTACATCTGTAAAGGCAAAAACAGGCTTTGGCGGTAATGCGGCCGCCTTTCAATATTATCGTTATCGTATTGCTAAAGAGCCTACCTATGTAGATGTACTTACCTGCTTTGAAATGCGTTACCAAAAGGTAAAGGCCGCTAAAATGGAAATGGCCATCTTTTTAGAAAATTATCTTATAAGATACAATGGTTTACCGCAAGTTATTCAAGGTACAGCCACTCAATTACCTTTAGAAGATGAAAGTATCGATTATATTTATACCGACCCGCCTTACGGCAAAAAAATACCTTACCTCGATTTATCTGTTATGTGGAATGCTTGGCTAGATTTTGAGGTTACCGAAGAAGATTATTTAGCCGAAGCCATTGAAGGTGGTGAGCATAACCAAAGTAAAGAAACCTATAATAAACTTATTGCTGAAAGCATACGCGAAATGTACCGTGTACTTAAATATGATAGGTGGCTAACCTTTGTCTTTGCCCATAAAGACCCCGAATTTTGGGACTTAATTAAACTTACCGCTGAATTAAGTGGTTTTGAGTATGTGGGGGCCACAGCTCAACCGAATGGCCAAACTAGCTTTAAAAAACGCCAAAAACCCTTTGCTGTGCTTAGCGGCCAGTTAATGATTAGCTTTAAAAAGGTAAAAAACCCGCGTGTATGGTTAAGCGCTAACTTAGGTATGGATATAGGACAAATTATTTTACAAACTATTGAAGGAGTTATTGCTAAAAATAATGGAGCCACTATAGAGCAAATTAATAATGAACTCATTATTAGAGGATTAGAGTTAGGTTTTTTAGATTTACTCAAAAAAGAATATGAAGATTTAGCCGTTTTTTTAACAGATTTTGATTTTGAAGAAAAAACAGAGCTGTATAAAATTAAGAAAAACACCAAATTTAAAACTCATATAAATATTGAGTTGCGTATTAAATATTATTTAATTAGCCACTTACGTCGTGCCGAACGTGCTAATAACGTTGCTACTTTTGATGAAATTGTGCTAAATATTATGCCTTTACTTAAAAACGGCAGCACTCCCGAAGGGCAAACGATATTAGGCGTATTGCAAGAAATTGCTGAACAAGCCGGTGATGGCGGCTGGCGGTTAAAACAAGAAGGACAACGCGAGTTGTTTAATTAAAAACAACACTTGGAGACTTAAATGATTATTGAGGTTAAAGTTAATGATATAGCTGTTAATATTAAAGAAGGGGCTTCTATCATCGAGGCGGCCGAACTGGCCGGTGTACGTATTCCTACCCTTTGCTACCACCCCGATGTGCCGCCCAGCGGTGCTTGCGGTATTTGTGTGGTGCGTATGCCCAATGGCCGTTTGGTACGGGCTTGTAATACTAAGGTAAAGGCCGGTACCTATTATCGCACTCACGACCTTGATATAAATATTATCCGCAAGACGATACTCGAAGAAATATTGGCCGAGCATCCGCAAGATTGTTTGGGTTGCCGCCGCAGCGGCAGCTGTGAATTGCAAAATTTAGCGGCCGAACTTAACATTAGAGGCTCGGTTTTAAACCCGGCGGTGCAGGAGAATTTTGTTGATAATTCATCGCCTATCGTTTTTGATACGCGTTATTGTATTCATTGTAACCGCTGTGTGCAAATTTGCAGCAAAGTACAAAATGTGCATGCCCTCGAGCTGGTGGGCGCAGCCGATAAATCGCGCGTGCGGCCCGTAGATGGGTTAACTTTAGCCGAAGGGCCGTGTATTAAGTGCGGTCAATGTGCCGCCCATTGCCCGGTTAATGCCATTAAAGAAAATGAAGATATTAATGAGCTAGCCGACCAATTAGCCCTGTCGCGTAAGTTAATGACGGTGCAGATAGCCCCCGCCGTCAGGGTAAGTTTAGGCGAAGCTTTTGGCTTGCCGGTAGGCACGGCGGTTACCGGTAAAATTTACGCCGCTTTGCGCCGGCTGGGTTTTAAAGCTATTTTTGATACCGTTTTTGGGGCCGATTTAACCATTATGGAAGAGGCGCAAGAACTGCTTAAGCGACTGGATAGCGGTGAGCAATTACCACTAATTACCACTTGCTGCCCCAGCTGGGTAGAGTTTATGGAACGTTTTCATGGCGATATGATAGAGCATTTTAGCAGCTGTAAAAGCCCTATGATTATGACCGGCCTGTTAACTAAAAGTTATTATGCCGAAAAAGCCGGCCTAAAAGCCGGTGATATTTACCATGTAGCCGTTATGCCTTGTACCAGTAAAAAAGAAGAAAAGGATAGGCCCGAGCTTGTCCATGACTATAAAGATGTGGATATGGTTATAACCACCCGTGAGCTGGCTAGACTAATTAAGGAAAGCGGCATCGATTTCTTAAGCCTGCCCGATGAAGAA
>WRBN01000030.1 GCA_009784515.1 Spirochaetaceae bacterium
ATTTTTACGGCGTGGTTTAATTGATTGGGCATAGTTAATCTCCTTAGTACACAACTTTCGGAGGGCTATAGCTACACTTTAAAATTAATAATTAAAAAGTAAGAATTAATCATTGGAAGATACCGGTTATTAATTTTTAGTTTTTAATTCTTAATTTTATCCTAGCAATTATCATCAATCTCTGCTAAACTATTTTTATGCAGGCTTTATATATTTTAGATGGTTACGGTTTAGTTTACCGCAGTTATTACGCTTTTTCGGGGCGGCCGCTTAACAATGCGGCGGGCGAAAATGTGGCGGCCATATTGGCTTTTTACCGCTCGCTTTTTGCTTTTTTTAAGGAGCAGCGGCCCAGCCACTTTATGGTAGCTTTGGATTGTAAAGAAAAAAATTTTAGGTACAACCTTTATCCCGAATATAAAGCTAACCGCCAAAAGGCGCCGGCCGATTTACATAGCCAAACGGCTATCATCGAGGAGTTATTGGCGGCTTTAAATTTGCAAAGCGTACGCGTAGAGGGTTACGAGGCCGACGATGTAATTGCCACCGTTGCTTTAAGCCGTAAAAAAGCAGGTAAAAAAACCGTTATTGTTAGCAGTGATAAAGACTTAATGCAGTTAATAGATGATGATTATGTTACTATGCTGCGGCCCGGCAGCAAAGGGTTTACCCTTTACGATAGCGCTAAGGTTTACGAAGAAAAACAGGTAAAAGCCGGCCAAATACGCGATTATTTAGCCATTGTGGGCGATAGCAGCGATAATATTCCCGGTGTGGCCGGTTTAGGGCCTAAAGCCGCCGAAAAACTCTTGCAAAGTTATGAAAATTTAGATGAAATTTATAAATATATTAACCAAATAACACCGGCCGGTGTGCAAACCAAGCTGGCGGCTCAAAAAGATAACGCCTATTTAAGTTATTTGCTGGCTACGTTAAAAGAAGATGTGCCGCTGCCAAATTTGAGCGAAGACGCTTTAAAAACGGTTCCTAATTATGGAGCAGCCATAGAAATATTTGAAAGAGCCGGTATCCCCAGTTTAGTGGAGGCTTGCCGGAAAGAGCTGGCTAACCCCACTTTAGCCGGCCCGGTTATTAATCAACCCGAAGCTAAACCAAAAAAAGAAGTTAAAAATAATCCCTTACTTTTTGCCATGCCCAACCGGCTGACGAGTTACGATGGGGCTAAGCAAAGTTATCAGTTATTAGATAGCCTTGATAAGATACAAAAATGGGCAGCTAAAGCCGCAGAGGCCACCTTAATGGCCTTTGATACCGAAACCGACGGCTTAAGCCACACCGCTAAGGTGGTGGGTTTTAGTTTTTGTTATGCCGAGAATGAGGCCGTTTATATTCCTTTAAAAGCGCCTAATGCCTTAAGTTATAACGCCGATGATTTACTGGCCATCTTAAAGCCTTTGCTGGAAAACCCCAAGTTAAAGTTAATTGGCCAAAATATCAAATTTGATTATAAAATTACCAAAAAATTTGGCATAACCATTCAACCTTACTTTGATACCATGTTGGCCGCTTGGCTGCTGGACACCGAAGGAGCGGTAGGTATGGATTATTTAGCCGAACGTTATTTGGCCTATAAAACCATCAAATTTGAAGAAGTGGTACCTAAAAAAGCCACTTTTAACGAAGTGCCGCTGGCAGAGGCCGCCATCTATGCCGCCGAAGACGCCGACATTACCTTTAAGCTTTATCATAAACTTAAGCCGCTTATCGAGGAGCATAAACTTACTAAAGTTTTTTATGATATAGAAATGCCCTTGCTGACTATCCTTGCCGAGATGGAGCTAACCGGTATTCAGCTTAATGTGCAGGCTTTAAATAGTTTTGGCGGCGAACTTACCGGCGAACTAACTAAACTAGAAGAAGTTATCTGCAATTTGGCCGATGTAAATTTTAATTTACAGTCGCCTAAACAGCTGGCAGAGGTGCTTTTTGATAAACTTAAATTGCCCGAAGTTAAAAAACGCAGCACCGATGTTAATGTGCTGGAAGAGCTGGCCCCGCAGCATGAAATTGCCCGCCAAATGCTTAAATACCGTACACTTATTAAACTTAAAACCACTTATGTAGATGCATTGCCTAAAGAAAGCGATAGTAACGGCAAAATTCATACCGATTTTATCCAAACGGGGGCGGCAACGGGGCGGCTGGCCAGCCGTAACCCTAATTTGCAAAATATTCCGGTGCGCGAAGATAACGGCCGGCGTATCCGCACCGCCTTTGAGGCCGCTACCGGCAACAAATTAATTAGCGCCGACTACAGCCAGATAGAGCTGGTAGCTTTAGCTTACCTTGCTGGCGATGAACGTATGATTGAAGTTTTTAAGGCAGGACGCGACCTGCACCGCGAAACGGCGGCCTTTATCTTTGGTTTAACCCCCGCCGAAATTACCGCCGGTCAGCGCAGCGTAGCTAAGGCCATTAACTTTGGTGTGGTTTACGGTATGTCGGCTTTTAGGCTTAGTAACGAACTTAAAATTAGCCGTAAAGAGGCGCAAAGTTACATCGATAATTATTTTACCACCTACAATAAAGTAAAAAGTTTTATGGGCGAAACTTTACTTAAGGCCGAAGAACTGGGCGGCGTACACACCATTATGGGGCGTTTTAGACCGATACCTTTTTTATTTAGCCGTAATAATAACGAAAGAAGTATGGGCGAACGTATGGCCATTAACACCGTAGTGCAAGGCAGCGCCGCCGATATTGTTAAGCTGGCCATGATTAAGCTGGATAAAGAGCTAAAAGCTAAAAACTTACCAAGCAAGCTTTTACTGCAAGTGCATGACGAGATTATTGTTGAGGCCGGCCTTGCCGAAGAAGCAGTTACCATTAACTTAATGAAAGAGGTAATGACGGCTGTACCGCTTACTTTACCCATACCAATGACGATTGGTGTGAGTGTAAGCAGCGCAAATAATTGGGGAGAGTTAAAGTAGGTAATCACTATTTAAACAAAATTATCTCCGGTAATTGGCCGCTTTTTTTAAAGTTAAGCCTTTAAGTACTTAGGGCTAACTAAGCGGTAAGCTATCTTCGCTAAAGTAAATAGCCACGCTGGTATTAGGGGCTAATATGGTACCGGCCGGCGGGAACTGCCCCACTATTTGGCCGCCTAAATTATGGTTATGCAAAACAATATTAATATTATGGTGCTGGCCAAAAGCTAAGATATTGTTTACGCTGTTAAAACTGGTAAAATCGGGCAGGTAGCTGCGCCTAGCCGCTAAAACCGGCCTATTAATGGTAATTTCGCGCGGTAAAATATGGTGTGCCACTCCATTGGCATTAAGGCCGGCAAAAGGGATTAAATCTAAGATAACTTCTCTCACTAACGGGGCCACAACGGTAGCGCCCCAAAAGGTAGTGGCCGTTGGCCTATCTATGGCTATATAAATAATAAACTCCGGATTAATAGCCGGTACAAAAGCTAGGGCGCTGGCGATATGCTCGTGCCTGCTATAAGTGCCTAAATCAAAATCAAAAATTTGGCTGGTACCGGTTTTAGCCCCTACCTCCAGCCCCTCTACTAAAGTGCGGCGGGCGATACCATCGGTTACGCCGTGTCTTAACATAGTTAGCATAGAGGCCGCTGTTTGCGGCTCTACTACCCGGCGTATTACCTCGCGTTCAAAGTTGCGGGTAACGACTCCTTCGCCATCAATAATACGGTTAATTATTTGCGGTCTAAGCATTTCACCGTTATTAGAAAAAACGGTAGCGGCCTGAATAATTTGTATCGCCGAAGCCGCTACTTCTTGGCCAATGGCGATAGTTGGCTTACTGCGTACCGACCAATTACGCGGGTTAGCCAATAAACCGGCCGTTTCGCCGGCTAAAGGCAGCCCTGTAGGACGGCCAAAACCAAAATCGGTGAGGTAGCGGTGCAAAGCAATACTTCCTATCTTCTCGCTAATTTGAGCTGTACCAACATTGCAACTATTAGAAAGAATTTGTTCGATATTTTGCCAGCCGTGTCCCTGATTATTAGCGCAGCGAATGGTTATCCGTTCGCCGTTGGGGAGTGTATGCTCGTAAACACCGCCGCAAAAAAAGAGCTCGGTGGGATTAACTAAGCCGGCATCCATAATAGCGGCTAAACTAAACACCTTAAAAGTACTGCCGGGCTCAAAAGCTTCACCGCTTACGCGGTTAAAACGCTCGTCATTAGTGGCTAAATGAAACAAATTGCTGTCAAAGGTGGGTAGGCTAACAAAACTTAAAATAGCCCCCGTATTGGCATCGGCAATAACGGCTACGGCCGAGCGGGCGTTGTGGGTCATAAAAGATTGCTTAACACGGTTTTCTACTATGCCTTGCAGGCCGGCATCGATGGTTAGCTCGATAGAACTGCCGCTGACCATCGGGCGGCTGCCGCCGATAACGGCCGGCGAAAGTAAACTTTCAAAACTAAATTCGATACCAGCTCCGCCGTGATTATCGTAATTAACATAACCTAATAAATTAGCCGCTAAACTACCGGCCGGATAAAACCGGATAAACTCACTTTCTATACGCAGGCCGCTAATATTAAAACGGTGAGCTACCTCGATAAATTGGTTGCGTAAATTAACATCTACCCGTCTGGCTAAAATTAAATTGTTACCGTTACTATTTATACGGTTATAAAGTTCATCGGCCGGTATTAACGTTAATAAACTAAAGGCCGTTGCGGTTTGCCTTAATCTTAGCTCCAGCTCTTCACTGCTTTCGCCCCTAATGGCGCTGCGCAGCTCTGGTAACCATAAAGAGATAGTAAAACTTGGCAGCTGTTCGGCTAATAACCGGCCGTGCCTATCTAAAATTGCCCCGCGCTGCACAACGGGGATATTAACGGTTTGCCGGTTGACATTGTTGCCTAAAGCAAGGTAACTAAACCTAAAGAATAAAATTAAAAAAGCTAAAACAAAACCGCCTACAACGATTAACTTACGGCGATTTTTGACAAAAGAAAGCTTAACAAAACGAAACATAATTAAATTTTCGGCATTGCAGCGGTTAATCTTTTAAGGCCGGTATTTTATTACCTAAAAGATGGGCCGATACGTTCGCCCGCAGTAACAGAGAATTTTGTCATTGTAAAGGAACACTCTTTAACGCGGCGAAAAAATAAAAAAAACCCGCCCCACAATTTGCTGGCGGCTAACAAAACCGTAATAGCGCGAATCGCGGCTAAGGGCTCGGTTATCGCCCACAAAAAAAAATTGATTATGAGGCATAACCGTTAAATTACTAAGCAGTTGGTAAGTAAAAGGCGTAAGCAAGATAGCCTCGCCGCTATGGTTAAATAAAAAGCCGTTATCCATAACTATAGGGCTGTTTTCGTTTAAAAACAGCCGTTTAATAACATAGCTATTACTGTTACGGTAAACAATTAAATCGCCTTCGTTAAGAGGTAGCGGCCTAAAAAAGTTACGCTTAACCAAAATAATTTGCCCGGCGCGTAAAGTTGGCTCCATCGATTGGTCTACCACGCGGTAACTGGTGATAGAAAGTAAATTTAAAAAGATAAATACAGCAAAAACAACTACTAAAATTAAAGGCCAAATAGTGCCTTTAAAGTTTTTTTCGTAAAATAGTAATAATTTCTGCTTCATCTTTAGCTCGTTCCAGTTCTTTTAAGGTGGCCCTTTGACGGATAATCTTTACTAAATCGCGTATAATATAAAGGTATTCGCTTTGTTTATCGGGGTGGCAACCAATCATAAATACTAAAAAAACGGCTATTTCGTCTAGGCTGTCCCAATCGACGGCCGGCCTTAAATGGCCTATCGTTATAAATGGCTGGGTCATAAAATTTAACTTAGCGTGCGGAATGGCTACCCCTAACCCCAGTGCGGTAGATACTACCTCTTCGCGCTTAAAGATAGCCGCTGTAAATTCATCTTCAAAGTTCTTCATATAGGGTATAGTATGGCAGCTATAACTAACCAGCTGCTTTAAAACGGCAGCTTTATTGCTGGCATTAATAAAAGTAACTTGCCGCTCGTTAAGTAAATTACTCAGCATAGTTACAGCATACTATCAACCATAGCTTTAATGGCATCTGGCGTAGCCTCTTCTTTAGTAAGTTCTTTAACTTTAGTACCGTTATGGTAAATAGAGATAGTAGGCAGGCCCAATATTTTTTCGCGGATAGCCAGCCGGCGGGCTTTGCTGGTATTAAATTTGTAAAAATTAACTTTACCGTTATAATCGCCGGCCATAGCCTCTAAGTGAGGCAGCAAAGCTTTGCATGGCTCGCAGGCATCGCCAAAATAATCTACCAAAGTTAAAGCGCCGCTGTTAATTACCAGCTCATCAAAGTTATCTTTATCAATTTCGGTCATTTAAATTTCTCCTTTATAATTAGTGGCAACTTGCCTCTATTATAAGGCAAATTTCTTAAAAGGTCAACCAATATTTTGCCGGGGAGCGCCGCAGCAGTAACAAAGGCATATTAATATGGCGCTCTTCATAGCGGGCGCTAACTTGTAATTATTTTACTTTTAGTGTATCATCTAAAAAATGTTAGAGTTATATTATCAAGATATTGCCCAGCCGGCAAACCATAATAAACTGCTGCAATTTTGTACCCAGCTGTTAAAGTTGTGCGGCGTAGGTGATGATAGCGAGCTAACGTTGCTGCTTACTAATAACGATATTATTGCTAAGCTTAATTTGACTTATCGTAATAAAAATGAAGCTACCGATGTATTAAGTTTTGGTAACGAAAAAAACGAAGGGCTTTTGGCAGATTGGCCGCTTAATAGCGGTTATTTGGGTGATATTGCCATAAGCGTTGAAAAAGTAGCCGAAAATGCCGAATATTTTAAGGTTAGTTATGATGAAGAGTTAAAAAGATTAATTATACACGGCCTTTTGCATTTGCAAGGCTATAACCATCAAACTAATAATTTTAACGAGCCAATGTTATTAAAGCAAGAAGATTTACTTAGGCAGTTAAAAGTTATTGGTTAAGGAGAAAAAAGCAATCGGCTTTAGCCGAGTAATTATGGGTTTTTTTAAAAAAGAAAAAAAAGAAGACTTAATGGAAGAGCAGCTTGATGAAGAAGAGCTGGCCATGCTGGAAGGTATTATTACCTTAGACGAAACTACCGCTAAAGAGGTAATGGTGCCGCGTGTAGATACCATTTTTGTAAGCGAAAGCGATAACTTTGAGCAAGTATTAGCTAAAGCGCAAATGAGCGGCCACTCGCGTTACCCGGTGTATAAAGAAACTATCGATAATGTTACAGGTATTTTATACATTAAAGAGCTGTTAGGTTACCTCAAAAATGCCGAAAATTTTAATGTACCTGCCGTAATGCGCAAACCTTTTTTTGTGCCCGAGAGTAAAAAGCTGGATAGCCTGCTAAGCGATTTTAAAAAAAAGCACGTACATATTGCGGTGGTGATAGATGAATACGGCGGGGTTTCGGGTATTTTATGCATGGAAGATATTATAGAGCGTATTATTGGCGATATTCAAGATGAATTTGATGACGAAGAAGAGGCTATTATTAAACTGGGCGATAACGAATATTTATGTGATGGCCGCTTAAATGTGGACGAAGTAAACGAAGAGCTGGCTTTAAATTTGCCTAACGAAGATATAGATACCTTAGGTGGTTTTGTCTTTAATTTATTGGGTACGGTGCCCAATTTGTATCAAAAAGTGAGCTACAATAATAGCGATTTTATTGTAGAACGGCTAGACGGCCATATTATTCGTAGTATTAAAGTGGTTATGCATGAGGATAAAGTTGAAAATTAAACTTTCTTTATTATTAGCGTTAATATTTTTGCTGCCCAATTTAGCGGTAGCCCAAAGTGCTATTATTTATTATGAGCAAGGGCAGAATGCCTTTAGTGCGCAAAATTACTTTGAGGCCGCCGAAAATTTTAGAAGCGCTTTAGCTATTAACCCCAGCTATGCTTCGGCTTTATTGGCTTTAGCGGCGGCTAATTTTTATTTAGGCGAGTATCACGAAGCTATCAGCCAGCTTAATGCCCACGATAGGTTAAGCCGTTCGGTACAGGCTCAAACTTTGCGTGGCCGCAGTTATGTGGCTTTGGGGCGCGGCGATGAAGCGCGGGCTATCTTTGAGCAAGTTTTAGCGCAGCAGCCCAATAATTTAGATGCCCTTTTTGGTATGACGGAGGTGCAGCTGCTGGCCGGCCGCATCGATATTGCTATCAACGATATTACCAATTTACTGCGGATAGTCCCAGATAACAGACGGGCTTTATTAAGCCTAACTTTATTGTATAGCCAGCAGGGTGATGCCCGGCAGGCCGAATTATTTTTAAACCAAGCTTTATTTTATTATCCACAAGATGTGGTGGTGCTTTATGTGGCCGGTAATCATTTTAGGCAAAATGGTAATTGGCAGCAAGCTTTACATCATTTTAGTGCTGTAGCCAAGATTAATCCTAACTATGCCGATGTGCGCGAAAGGCAGGCCGAGGCTTTAATTGGTCTTAATCGGCTTGATGAAGCCGCTTTAGTGCTGGAAGATTTAATACGCGGTCGCGGGCGCAGTAATGCCAACGTTTGGGCTACTTTAGCCGAAGTTTTTACAAGGCAAAGAGATTTTGCGATGGCTTTACGGGCTTACAGCGAAGCCGTTAGGTTAGCGCCTAACGATGAGCTTATCCGTTTTGCCACCGAAGAGCTTTTGCGGGCTTTACCTTTTGATGTGCCCGAACGTAATATTTTTGCCGACGAAAGATTGGCACGAGGTAACCGTTTGGCGGCTAATTTTGATTATCAGCAGGCTTTACGCGAGTTTAGATGGGCCCTTTTATTAGCGCCCGATAGCGCCGTTATCAGGCAAGCTTTTGGCCGGCAGCTGGGACTGCTCGGGGCGCATTTTTCACATATCGATCAGCTTAGGTTAATTCGTGATGAAGGGCAGGCTACGCAACTCCTTTTGGATACTTTAGCCACCCTCGAGCGTCGTAATATTCGTAGTGTGGCCAGCGATTGGGGCTTTAGAAGCGGCCCGCATAACAACGATACCCGGCTTTATATAGCCAGTTTAAATGGCGGTACCGCTATGCACCGGCAAGGTGATAATGCATTGGTTAGTCGGGTTTTTATCCGTTACCTCGAGCGGCATACCCGTTTTACGTTAATCGCCGGCGGTGAGCAGGCCAATTTTACAGAGGCTTGGCGCAACGCTCGGGCCGTAAACAGTGATTTTTTTATCATAACTAGCTTTAAAGAACTTGACCGTAGTTTTTACGGTAGTTATACTTTATATTTAACGGCTACCGGCAGCCAGTTGGCTAGTTTTAGCCACATCCGCAGTACCGCCAGCAAAGTTGATGAAACTTTAACTTTACTCAGCGATAGCTTAAACGAGGTGGTGCCGGTAAGCGGGCGTATATTACGTCGCAATGGGCAGTTGGCTTTAATTAATTTAGGCCGTTTAAATGGCTTAAATGTAGGTGATGAGCTGCTGGTCGTAAGGGCAGGGCAGGGGCGTTTTATTAGCAGCGAACCTTTTTTTGAATATTTAGCCCAAGATTTGTTAGGTACTTTAACGGTTACGGCTTTAGATGAATTTGTGGCCGAAGCCGGCGTACAAAGCGCTACCCGTAACGATATTATTGCCCAAGAAGATGTGCTGTTTTTGATAAGGGCAAATACTATCAGGCCGCAGGCCGCTGTGCAGCTAACTGGGATACCGCAAGGTTTCTTGTTAATACATTAAAATTAAAAAAAATAATTTGGAGGGATAAAAATGAAAGTTGCCATAAACGGCTTTGGCCGAATTGGACGTTTAGTTTTTCAATCGTTGGTTCATCAAAAAATGCTAGGCAAAGGGCCCGGTAAAATTGATGTGGTGGCTGTAGTTGATGTTACAACCGATGCCGATTATTTTGCCTATCAGTTAAAATGGGATTCGACACAAGGGCAAATGAAAGCAAAATTTGAAACTAAAAAAAGTAACGATGGCCAAAAGGCTAACGATGTTTTAGTAGTAAATGGCCACGAAATTTTATGTGTGCCTGCCGAGCGCGAACTTAAAAATTTACCTTGGGGCCGCTTAGGGGTAGAATATGTTATCGAAGCCAGCGGTATCTTTAACAGTGATGAGGCCGCTAAAGGCCATCTTGAAGCCGGCGCTAAAAAAGTTATCTTAACGGCGCCCGGTAAAGGGAATGTTAAAACTTTAGTAATGGGTGTAAACCACGAACAATATGAAAGCGCTACCCACCACATTGTAAGCAACGCCAGCTGTACCACCAACTGTTTAGCGCCTGTAGTGCACGTGCTTTTAAAAGAAGGTATTGGTATTGAAACCGGTTTAATGACTACTATCCACGCTTATACAGCTACCCAAAAAACCGTTGACGGGCCAAGTAAAAAAGATTGGCGCGGCGGCCGGGCAGCGGCTATTAATATTATTCCTAGCAGCACTGGGGCTGCCAAAGCTGTGGGCGAGGTTTTACCGGAAACCAAAGGCAAGTTAACCGGTATGTCGTTTAGAGTACCTGTAGCTACCGTTAGTGTGGTAGATTTAACTTTTAGGGCCGCTAAAAATACCAGTATCGAAAAAATTGACGGCAGCTTAAAGAAGGCTAGCCGCACGTACTTAAAAAATATTTTAGGTTATACCGAAGAAGAATTGGTATCGAGCGATTTTATCCACGATAGCCGCAGCTCTATTTACGATGGTTTGGCTACTATGCAAAATAATTTACCAAACGAAAAAAGATTTTTTAAGATTGTAACTTGGTACGATAATGAATGGGGCTACAGCAACCGTGTTATCGACTTAGTAAAATATATGGCCGAAAAAGATGGTAAATGGTAATTAAAGAGGCCTTTACCTACTTGACTTTTTAATGGTTATAGGTTTATACTAGCAACAGGTTGTAAACTTTGTTATTCATAATTCTGGCAAAAGGTAACTTTTGCCAGACTCCTAAAGTTAAGTAACCGTAAAGCGGGCGTGGTGGAATGGTAGACACGCCAGTCTTAGAAACTGGTGCTTACGCGTGAAAGTTCAAGTCTTTTCGCCCGCATAAAGGCTTACATTAAAAATGTAAGCTTTTTTTATTATCCTCTTTATTAAAGTTGTAAAGCTGATTGTATTTTAATAAAAGCCGCCAAGTTTAATGGTTAAGGTTGGCTGGTTACGGCGTATGTTCCAAAAAATGCCTACATCAATCATATAAGGGTTAAAATCGATAGCTAAGCGGTAGCCCACACTTTGGTAAAAATTTTGATAATTAAGGTTAATAATGTGTTGTTCATCAACAAAAGCTCCGCTCCACTCTATTATATTATGCATACGTAAAAACATGGTATGTTGTAAAGCGGCATTAAAACGCAATAAAGACCGGCCAGTTACCTCGCCGCGGCTGTAACCTAAAAAAGCCGAGTGGTTGTCAAGGTCGTACAAGCCGCCTAAATTAAAATAACTAACGTAAGGTATATTGTCGCCGGTAACTAAACCTAATTTTAACCCTAAATGTAAACTTAAAAATGAAGTAAGAGGATTGGCTATTTTAGCGCTGGTTTCTAGGCGGTAAAAAAAATTTTCTGCAAATAATCCGGCTTCGTTGATAATGGCTACTTTTAAGCCAAAGCTAGGGTAGCGGGGGTGGTTTAAATTATTAAAAATAAATTCTTGCCTAAGAGCATTAAAGTGCTCGCTGGCCGGTACACCTTCGATAGGTGTGTCTCGGGTCGTCATATAGTGGTAACGGTAACCAAATGTTAAATAGTAAGAGTTATCTACAACAAAGGCTGTGGCCACGGTAAAGTGATAGTTGTTAGGCCCCATAACTTGTCCGTTTTGTTTAGCCGGGTATTCAAAAAAGCCATTTAAGTTATCATAAAGCGACCAATCAAATAAAAAATTAAAAAAAAGTGAGTTATGCGGAAAAAATTTTAAAAAACCGGCATTCCATAATCCATCGTTAATAGTTAAAATATTTTGTAAATATAAAGGAAAACGGTTAATATTTCTGTAGCTAAAACCTAACTGCATACGGGCGCCAAAATCGCTGTCAAAACCGATACCGGCGCCGGCCTCAAAGCCAACATGGGGGATAATATGGTAATAAAGAGTTGTACCGCTAAAATGAAAGTGCATACTTTTAGCAAATAAATTAAAACCATATTCGTGGCCCATTGCCCGTGCTTGTTCGCGGGTAACATAGCGGGTGCTCTCAAGGGTTATTTCTTGATGGTAAGGCTGTTCATCTAAATCGCTAATAATGACAATCCGTTCGATAGGCACAGCTTCACGGGTATTCCGACTTTGCCGCTGTAGCTGCGGGTCGGCAAGGGGTAGAAGCTGGTCAAGTTGCTGACGAGCAGCTTCTTCACCTAATGCCATCAATATTTCGGCATCGTTAAAACTATAAATTTGAAAGCCTGCTAACTTAGGGTTGATAATAATATGGCTCATACTGCGTGCCATATTATCAAAATGAATTCTGTCTTGTAAAGTTATATTAAGCATAGACAATAAATTAACGCTGAAAAAATCATCGTCATTTTCTTGGGTTAAATCGATGGTGATAATAATGTCTACCCCAAAATCGACGGCCTCTTGTACCGGTAAGTTGTTAATAATGCCGCCATCAAATAAGGGCCGGCCGTTAAAAAAGACGGGGGTAAAAACGGCCGGGATAGCCATACTGGCGCGTATCGAGCGGCTAAGCGAGCCGTTTTCAAAAACCACTTTACGGTGCAAAACCGGGTCGTACGAGGTAGCTCTAAAAGGGATAGGCAGCTCATCAAAGTGGTTATAGTGGCCGGCATCCCAAAAGAGCTGGTCTAAAAAATTATTTAAAACAAAGCCGGTAATGAGGCCGGAAAAACTATTAACAATACCCTGATTACTTATCATCGGGTTCCACGGGTTTAGTTTGGCACGCGGGGCCGTATAACGCCACTTTTCGTGGTCGTTCATTAAAGCAAAAAGATTAGCCTCGCGCAATATATAAGCCATCTCATCGGCGCTATAACCTAAGGCCAAAAGACCGCCAATGATGGCCCCCATACTGGTGCCGGCTATCATATCTATAGGTATATTGTATTCTTGTAATACTTTAATTACTCCGATATGGGCTAACCCTAAAGCGCCGCCGCCGCCGAGTACTAAGCCAACGGTTGGCCTCTGGGCAGCTACGGGGTTAATTAAAGTTAATAGTAAAAGCAAAATTAAAGCTAGCTTTTTAAACATACTTTAAAAATAGCTAGCTTTATTCTATTTGGTTAAAGGCCTATAGCCATAAAAATATTTTTTATTTAAAGGTTAATGGCATAGCCTATACGCAAACTAATAGCATCACTAAAGATAGACAAAGCAAAGGTATCGTTGTGGCCGCTAAGGTGCAGGCTCCATGAGCTACGTAATCCAATAGTAAACATACCATCAATTAGCGGAACATCGGCGCCAAACTCAGCTATTAAGTTAAGGGCCCAGCCGCCGTGCTCATGAATAATGTAACCTAAGCCAATACCTGCTCCAGAATAAAGTATACCGCCGGTATAGTCGCCAAAATATTTTAATAAAAAATCTAAGCCAAGAATAGTGGCGTGCCGAGAGACATCAACGATAGAGTCGGTTGTGGTAGAGGCGCTATAACTATAACGTAAATGAGCTACACTTAGTTGGGGTGTAAAAGCAACACTATTATTAAAACGAAAATTAAAGAAAATATCACCGCCAAAGGCTGGCCCTATCCCTATAATGTCGTTATCTATCAAATTGTCATCAAAACTTTCGCCCGAAAAAAGACCAAGCCCAGCTCCCGCTCTGGCTCCTACAGAGGTAACGATACCTCCAAAGTTTTGGGCATGGCTTGTAGCAGCTAATAAAAATAAAATAAAAATAAATAATTTTTTCACAAGAAATCTCCTTTTTAATTAAAAAGATAAGAATTAAGAATTAAAAAAGTAAAATAGTTACAATTAATTATTAATCCTTAATTTACTTGGCATACTCTATTACCCGGCTTTCGCGCACTAAGGTAATACGGATACGGCCCGGATATTTAAGCTCGTTTTCGATACGGCCGGCAATATCGTGCCCCATTTCTTTCATTTGCTCGTCATTAACTTCTTCGTTATTAACAATAATACGCAGTTCACGGCCGGCTTGTACGGCAAAGGCTTTTTCTACGCCGGTATAGCTGGTGGCAATTTTTTCGAGGTTTTCCAGCCTTTTAACATAAGTTTCTAGGCTTTCGCGCCGCGCGCCCGGCCGGCCGGCGCTAATGGCATCGGCTATTTGGACAATAACGGCCTCCATAGTTTTAACCTCTATATCATTATGGTGGGCTAATACGGCGTGGATAACATTTTCTTTTTCGCCCAGTTTCTTTAACAGCTCGGCCCCAGCTTCGGCATGGTTCCCATCGCCGTCAACCTCTATACCTTTACCAATATCGTGCAGCAAAGCGGCGCGTTTGGCAATTTCGCGGTTACAGCCTAGCTCGGCGGCAAGCATACCGGCTAAAGCCGCTACCTCTTTACTGTGGTAAAGCACGTTTTGGCCGTAGCTGGTTCTAAAGTATAGCCGGCCTAAGGCACGGATAAGCTCGTTATTAAGGCCATGTACCCCCAGCTCGAAGGCGGCGCGTTCGCCTTCTTCGTAAACTTTTTGGTTTACCTCTTTGGTAACTTTACCCACCACCTCTTCGATACGGTTAGGGTGAATACGGCCATCGGTTACCAATTTTTCCATCGCCATTTTAGCTATGGCTTTACGTACCGGGTCAAAAGCCGAAATAACTACCGCCTCCGGCGTATCATCAATGATGATGTCTACCCCGGTTAAGGTCTCGAGGGTGCGGATATTACGCCCCTCACGGCCGATAATGCGGCCTTTCATTTCATCGTTAGGTAAAGCCACACTGGCCACCGTCGTTTCGCTGCTTACCTCTGTTGCTATGCGCTGGATAACGCTTAACAGCATTTCGCGGGCTTTGCGTTCGGCCGTTTCTTTAGCTTCAGCCTCTATTTTGGCTATAAAGCTACGTGCTTCGTGCTTAGCTTTATCGGTAAGCTGCGTAATTAACATGGCCTTAGCGTCTTCTGCCGAGACGGAAGCTATTTTTTCTAGCTCGGCCAGCTGGCTTTGCTTTAACTCGTCAAGCTCTTCTTCTTTTAAAGTTAGTTCTTTTTCGCGTCCCGTTAAGGCATTAGCCCGCTTTTCAATTACCTGAACTTTTTTTTCTAAGTTATCCTCTTTGCTTTGTAGTCGGTTTTCGGCCCGTTGCTGCTCACTTTTACGCTCGCGCATTTCTTTATCAAGTTGCTTTCTTTCACGAAGAATTTGCTCCTGTGCATTTAACAAAATCTCTTTCTTCTCGGTTTCTGCTTCTTTAACAGCATCTTGTTTTAACCTTACCGCTCGTTGTTCCGAGCTGGTAAGTTGGTATCTGGCATAAAGCCAGCGAACAATCCAACCTAATATAAAGCTAAGGGGTATTAAAACATACAATAGTTGTTGCATTTTCCCCAACCTTTTTATTTTTGTGTCGCCATTAATTTATAGCATTAGCTTAGTTTTGTCAACCGACAAAACTAAGGAACAAGGAACATGGAATAGCGGTAAAAATTAAAATTTCTTTAAAATAGATAGTATTAATTAATTTTTTGTTCTTTGTTCCTTAGTTCTTAATTATAAGCTGCTAAAAATACCAAATAAACCCACATAGGCCCCTAAACTGCTGCCTAAGCTCACTAATATTAAAATTAAGAGTATGCGGGTAATTCGGTTTTTATAGATATTTTTAATGCTATTAAGGCTATCGGCTAGTCCTTCCATATCGGCAACGGTGGGCCGCTTTAAAAAGGCTTCAAACAAAGCTACCACCATACCGGCGCCAATTAAGGGGATAAAGGTGGTAAAAGGCGCTACTAAAAAGGCAATAACTATGCTTAACGGGTGGGCTAGGGCTAATAAAGCGCCAACGGCGGCCGGTATGCCGTTGGCCAGTATCCATGTAAGGGAGAGGTTGGCGGCTTCGCCGGCGCCGCCTCTAAAAAAGGCTATGCTTAGGCCGGCAATAACGGCGGTAGGCACAAGTAAATTTAAGGCTTTACTGTACCACTTACTTTTAGGGATAATATTAAGTTCGTCCTGATTAACGCTGATGCTTCCCTCATCGAGCTGTTTTAAAATTTTTTCCACCCCCGGCAAATGGCCGGCTCCTAGTACGGCTAGCCGCCGTCCTTTTGCTTGGTAGATAGCTTTAGCCAAATAAGCATCACGTTCATCGATGAGCACCTCTTTAATAGTAGGGGCTTCTTTGGCTAGGTCGTTCATCATGGCGGTAAGGTTGTCTTCATCTTTAAGCTTTTCAATGGCTTCTTTGCCGGTCTCTTCTTTTATTTCTTTCTCAAAACCACTGGCCAGCAGGGTGGCTAATAAATTCATCTTGCTCCATAAGCTACTTTTAGCCCAAGCCCTCTTTAGGGTAATACTTACATCGCGGTCGCACAAGGCTATTTGCAAATTTTGACTGCGCGCTAACTGAACGGCTTTAAGCATTTCTTCGCCGGGTTTACTGCCGGTAACGGCCCCTATTTTGCGCTGATAACCCGACAGCGCCAAGTTGGCCAAAAGCAAAAAGCCCTGCCGCTTTTTGAGTACGGCTACAATATCTAATTTACGCCAGCTTTCACTGTCGTCAAGGTTGGCAAGACGGCGTTCATCTAGCTCTATACAAACGGTTTCGGGCTTAAAGTTGTTAATGGCTTCTTCTACCTCGCGCACACTTTGCTCCGAAACATGAGCGGTGCCGATTAAATTTATTTCATCGCCATTTTTTAGTTTAATTAGGGTAGTCATCGTTGTTCCTTTAGTTAGGGTATTATTTAATTTTTATTTTTTTAAGCAAATTATTACTCTATAGGGCCGGCAGCAAAAATAACTAAGCCGTATTCCGGCCTATCGGTGTAATTAATGTAGCCGTTCATAAAGTGCCATAAGTAGGTATTGCTGGTATCTTCATCAAAGATAGGGCGGCCAAACTCGGCGGCAAGGCTGCTTAAAAAAGCACGTTTTTGCTGGTGCTCTATATTAAAAATAACTTGCTCTAGGCTGTTATTATTAAAGAAAAAAGCCGGCTCAATGTTAAAGTTTAAATAACTGCCCAGCCAAAAACGCATACGCATACCACCACCTAAGTCTTCGTGCTCGCTGCCGCGCGGGTCGTGCACAAAACCGGCAGCTAAAAGCAGCTCTTCGGTTTGTTCTATTGTCCCGCCAAAGGGGATAGAGGCAAAATCTTCTAGCCATACCATGGCCGAAGAGGGCGGATACCTATTTAAAATATGGGCAGCTGTAGGTATATTAAATTGGTTAGGTCGCCGGTTGTTATCCTTATCATCGTTGTTATTGCCGCAAGCAACCAGCACTAAAGCCACTAAAAACCACTTTAACTTTAATATCTTCATAATCATTACTATAACATAAAGCAGCTAATTAAACTAGGGCTTAAAAAGCAGGAATAGCTTATTAGGGTTTAATGTATGTTATATTTAAAAATGCAGTTTTATTTCATTTTTTTTAAAAATGGCCTTGACAAAAAAAATGATAACCTGTATATTAACCTAGCAAATAAATGCGGGCCGTTAGCTCAGTCGGTAGAGCAACGCTCTTTTAAGGCGTGGGTCGATGGTTCGAGCCCATCACGGCTCAAAGGGTTAAGTTAAGGCTTAACCCTTTATTTTTTGTAACTAACAAAATAAACTATGGCAACTATCATCTTTGGCGGTAGCTTCGATCCTTTACATATTGCCCATCTTACTCTAGCCGAATGGGCTTTGTATACCCTAAAGGCTAACAAAGTGCTTTTTGTGCCTAAAGGGCAAGCGCATTTAAAAGATGGCTGTCAAGCTACTCCCAGCCAACGTTTACTTATGCTGCAATTAGCTACGGCCGGCCTTAATTGGGCGGAAGCGGCCTCTTACGAAGTAGATAAGGTTTTATCAGGCGATAGTACCCCCAGCTACACCTACGATACCGTAAATTATTTTATTAGCCATAATATAGTGGAGAGTAAGCCGTATCTTTTATTGGGTGATGATTGGGTGGGTAATTTTAATCGGTGGCACAAAGCCGAGCAATTAGCCGGGTTAGTGCAGCTGGTTTTAGCAAACCGCGAGCAAACCGCTCATTTTGCTTACCCGCACATTACTTTACAAAACGATTTATTTAAAGTTTCTTCCAGCCAAATTCGCGGCTACATTAAGCAAAAAAAGCCGTATCGTTTTTTAGTACCGCCAGAAGTTTACCATTATATTGAGAGCCATAATTTGTACAAGGAATGATGATTGATGGACATAAAAGTAATAGAATTAAATAATTTAGTTAAAGAAATACTGAGTGAAGAACGTTATCAGCATAGTTTAGCTGTGGCGGAATGCGCCGGTATGCTGGCTGCCCGTTTTGGCCTTGATACGCACAAAGCCGAATTAGCCGGCTTGGGCCACGATATAACTAAAGAGTTTAGCGCTGCCGAGCAGAAAGATTATGCTTTACTGCATAGTGTTTATTTACCCGATGGCGATGACTTTCCGCAAATATTACATGGCCGTACAGCGGCTTTTTTTATTAAAGAAAAATTAAACTTTTATGATAATGAAGTAGACGGCGCTATGTACAAACACACTACCTGTAGTGAAGAAATGAACGAACTAGATAAAATAATTTTTATTGCCGATGGTATAACGCCGCGCCATCATCTTTTTACCGCTAAACAACAACAAATGCTTGAAGAATTTGAGCTAAACAGGTTATTTTACGAAGCGTTAAAAAATAAAATTAATTATTGTTTGCTTACCGGAAAAATTATTTACGGCGCCGCCCTAGAGTGGTATAATAAATTGGCTGTTATTTACAAAGGAGAATAATTGTGCAGGTATTTAATAATAATCCCTTAGAATGTAATACATTTTTGTATATAAGTAATAACGCTGCTTTAATAGTTGATGCCGGCTCGCCGGCCGATGAAGTTCTTATTCAATTAAAAGAGCATAATATAAAGCGGGTTGTGCTGGCTTATACGCACTTTCATTTTGACCATATTGCATACGGGCAAAGTTATACGGCTGCTATTACTAAGTTGGATATAGCGTTAACGACCATAGCTAACAAAGCCGAAGAGTCTTTTTTTGGCGAGGCCGGTAGTCAATATTTAACGGCGGCTTTACAAAACTTTAACTTAACTAATTATTACCCTGCCGATAAACCGCCCATTATCAATAATTTTTTAACTAATAATCAGCCGCTTGATGTTGACGATTTTATTTTATTAGCCACACCCGGCCATAGTATTGGCAGCAGTTGTTATTATAGTAAAAACCACCGTATTTTATTTAGCGGCGACACCATTTTTAATCACGGCGCCGTTGGCCGTTACGATTTACCTACCAGTAATATCGGGCAGCTTAAGGCTAGTATTGCCCGCTTAATTACCTTACCGGACGATACTATAGTTTATCCCGGGCACGGCAGCAGTTATCGGCTTGCCGAGCAAAAAGCTAACTTTGAGCATTATTTAGCTAGAAATTAGTTAGCTAATGTGTTGCTTAAAATAAAATTTTTTTTATTATTTAACTAACCGTATAAAGGCCGCACGGCCTAAAAATTAAAGGGGAGCTAAGCCGATAAATTACTATGCGCTCTATTTTGCTTATTTTATTGCTTTTAGTAGCTACTAATGTTTTTGCTTTTAGGGAAGAGGGAATTGCCAGTTGGTATGGCAGCAAGTTTCATGGCCGCCCTACCGCTAACGGCGAAATTTATAATATGCATGCCCTAACGGCTGCCCACCCGCTGCTGCCTTTTGGTACGGTGGTAAGGGTAATTAACTTGGCGAATGGCCGGCAGGTTGATGTACGCATTAACGACCGCGGCCCTTTTA